>JBHIDG010000371.1:0-3306 GCA_046760025.1 Woeseia sp.
CCTCGGGCCCCTGAAACGTCCGGTTTTCCCCGATAACGACAATCGGAATCCTGTACAGGAGAATTGCACCGCTACACATATCGCACGGAGATAGGGTCGAGTAAAGGATTGAGCGCTGGTAATCTGCGGCTGCCAGTCGTCCGGCGTTTTCGAGACAGTCCATTTCCGCGTGCAAAACGGCGCTGCCTTGCTGGACTCTTTTGTTGTGGCCGCGACCGACGATTTCACCGTCGATCACCAGCACCGAGCCAATCGGAATGCCTCCGGTTCTTAGCCCTTGCCGCGCTTCGTCTATCGCGGCTTCCAGAAACTCATCCGTCATCGCTAATAATTGCTGCCATATTCCTTGTTCTTGCTTCTCAGTACGACATGGGATACCTCGCGGTTCGGGCTTTCAAGACGAAGAATGGTCAGCTTGTAACCGATGAAATTGCTATAGGTATGGCCCTGCCCGTCGTGTGAAAAGCTGCATGGCTCGCTGTACTCGCATTCCTTGATGTCGACCACCTCGAATGGTCCTTTCGGACCGAATCGACCGACTACTACCCAGTCATTCCAGGTTTCCGACAGGCCGATCGAATCGACGTCCTGGAATTCCTCACCGATCGGCCCCGAACATGCGGAGATCGTGATAGACATGAGAATATAAAGAATGCTGCGCATGCTCAGTTGTCCAAAGAATCATCGGGCTGATCAATCAGTACCCATAGTATAAAGCTGCCGAATATAATGCGCTGAAACAAGCCCTGATATTGGGGAAGTACAGTCATGCCGATCGGAAGGATCGTATAAGCGGCTGCGATCGAGCCGTAGATGATTCTGCGCCGGGCTGTACTTCCGCGAATCGCCTTCAAGGGGAACGCGGCTACAGCCGAACCCCCCCAGAGTCGCGAAAGCACTGTGCCATTGATCCAGCAGATCGGGGAATGGCCTGCCGACAGTAAAGGGTTTGTGGGGCAGGAATGCTGACAGCCCGACAGTTAAGCCGAAGAACAGGAAGAAGACATTGAACCTGGAGCGCTCACGAAAATACCCTAGTACCGTGGCTGCACCCAGGCAGAATAACCCGAAACGCATTATCCATGCATTGCGCGTATTCTGAGCCGCCAACTCGCCGATGGAGTGTCGCACCCAGTCGTATCCGGGCTCCGTGTAGAGCGGACCGGCCAGGACAGCAATAAGGAAGACGAGGGCACCGGCACGAATGATGATTCGATATCTCACCGTCGCTTCAGTCAATCCCGACTCGAGCCGCGATGTCATCTATCTCTGAAAGCGGGGCGGTGTTCCGTCGATTTCCGTGATTACTCGCCATTTGCCGCCTTAATGCGCCTCATAAATCTGGATCAGGTTTCCGCAGGTATCGTCGAATACGGCTGTTTTTGTTCCACCGGCATTGGCAGGTGTCGCCGTGAAGGTTACTCCTCGGCCTTCGAGGCGTTCGTATTCTGCGTCGACGTCGTCAACGGCGAATGACGTCAATGGTATTCCGGCATCGAACAGGGCGCGCTGATAGTTTTCCGAAGCAGAATGTGCATTCGGCTCGAGAAGCAGCTGGGCGGCATCAGGCTCTTCTGGCGAGACGACTGTAAGCCACCGGAACTTTCCGGCCGGAAGATCCATTTTTTTCTCAAAACCGAGAATGTCTGTATAGAAACGCAGCGCATCCGCCTGATCTCGCACGATGACGCTATTCAGCTTAATCTTCATACCGCGCACCTCTCGTCGTTACTGAGCGATCCTGTATTCCATTGTTGCGGATCCGCCGAATCCCAGAATGCCGGCAAGAAGCGGATAACTTTTTTCGCTTGTCACCTCGAATCCGAACTGCTCATATAGTCTCCGGGCGGCCGCGTTCGTGTCCACGACGTCAAGCCGGACCGTGGTGTAGCTGTTTTCCGAGGCGCATGACACGATACGCCGAAGTAACTCGGTACCGATACCGCAGCCCCGATAGTCGGGATGTACCGCGATCCCGTCCATCAATAATTCGCCGGGAGCAGGCGCACGTTCGTAGAAGTTAAGAAAAAGGCATGCCCAGCCACCCCTTATGAGCCCCAGTTTCCCGATAATCGAGCGCCCGGAGATGCCGGAGGTCAAAGATCCGGCCGATGTGTGGTAGCCGGCCAGCCCTACAAGCCGATTGTCGTCGATCGCAGTGATGGCGAATTCCGACTCGAAACCGCCGGAGATCAGAGAGACTCTATCGGCCTGATTCGGGATCGCCCGAGAGAGCTTGTGACCGAAAGCGGACTCGTATAGCTCGGCAGCGTCGTTGAGGTGAGCCTCCGACAAGCCGTGTTCAAAAATTACTTGTGTTCGCTTGCGTTGTTCCATTGGCTGGATGACCTCTGTTCTTCACGAACAACGATTAATCGCCTGAGCGCATGCCATTGACCACATCGCCCAATTGTCACTGCGCGAACTTAATCTTCGGAAATTGTTCTTGCTTATCTCGAAGTCAAACTCGTCTATCCGATCCGAGACAGCGAAGGACAATGAGACTACTCTGTCCTTGAGGCCGTTCAGAGCAACACTACGTCGAAGCATCGAGAAATTTCGTGGCTCAGGCTCCCTGGCGATCGCTTGCTCCAGCTCCCCCGGGCAAAGCATTCCGATTGACGTCACGCCGTTGTGCGCGCCGATATCTACAATGGTTCCCTGTCCGTTCGACGGACACTCTTGATTGCTCCTCAGGAATTTCATTTGGCCCGATAATATTTCCAGCTCAAATCCCGCATGGCAATACAGGGATCTGCCGACAAACTCATGGGTTGTCGTTCAGAATTCAACTACACATTGTCCTGTCGCAACCCTTACTGGTTTACGTAACCGCATATTCAAGTGCCAACACAGATACTTCCAACCTTTTGTTATCTGCATTCGAAATTCGGTGACAATATGTGGTGGTCTCATACGGTAACCCCCTCACCGGTCCGGCAATTTGCTGCGTGGCGAATGACCTGGTGATTCGTGCAGCGATGTATCCGATGTCTCAATCATTTCTCAATTGGTTCGATGAAGTAATCTTCCAGGCCAAAGGGATATATGCAGCGGCCGTTTCGGCAGCCTGCGCCTCCGGCGAAGACTCTCGGCCCAGGACAAACGACACGTTCCCGCACACGCGTCACTTCCCACTGTGACCAGTCCTGATAGACGAGCGAGTATCTGGAGTTGACGGCGACGTTCTTGCAGAACGCATCATATACGACGATGCACTCGTAGTGGGCCTCACAGTCGAACCAGGTTTGCGAATACTCGATCTCCGGCGCGCCGATCCCGACAGTGTTGTTGTGATCGGCGCGG
>JBHIDG010000372.1:0-3292 GCA_046760025.1 Woeseia sp.
CGGTTGTTCCGCCCGCAGGCGCCGGAGCGCTCGCTGAAACGCCTCAGAGGAAGCATGTCCCGACGCCCAATGCTCGACAAACAATTGGGCCAGTTTGGACGCCAGGTCATCTTTCACCACCCACGTGGACGCCAGCACATTACGGGCACCCGCCGCCAGGAAAATGGCCGAGAGATCGAATCCCGGAGCGCGAAGCGTTGATGGCAATGCGGACTCACATACGATGTTCGACACGAATTCGCATTGTGGAAGGTCCAGACCCGCCATAAGTCCGGCGACACTAAGATCCAGACACCCTGCACCAATCAATGTATCGAATGGAACGCGCGAGTTGTGCGTCGCGTGGGCGAATATGTGCAACACCTCGGCAGCAGCCACATCCGTCCAGAATGAGGCAGCGTCCGGAGCCAGATAGTACGGCTTGGTATCCAACATGGCGACTATCGGGTCGCCTTCCGAATCCGCAGGAACCAGTTCGGCGTCAGTCAGGCTCCGTAACGCCACACCCCGACGCCGGGACTCAGGTATTGGCGTTCGACTCATGCAGGCGCGGAGTGTGGCGATGGACGGTACGTAGGTCACCGGGACTCGATCGATCAGACGCTCGTTTCCAGAGCCTATCGGCGTCGCATGGAGCGGGATGTCGACCAGGTCATCGCCGACGAGAATGAGCTGATTGATGCCGTCGTCGACCAGCTCTTGCAACAGAGCTCCCCAGATTCGCCAGACTTCATCCATCAGTCCTAAGAATAATGCGGCGCCCTCGGCTTCAACCGCCGCAGAGCCACCGCTATGGCGCAAGGAGTCGAAGTAAGCGCGGCTCCACCGTTTATGCGCCTGGGTCAGCCTTTTCACACGCGGCCTGTCCGGCGCGACGGTGAGCGACACGTCATTGCCCCGTTTCCGGGCAACGGATGTCAGGATTCCTTCTTCCGTCAAGGTGACATGCAGCACAGCCGCTCCGTCGGCCAGTTGCTCGAAGATGTCGTGAAGCTCAACCATTGGTTCGACGACCGCGATAGGCGGCATTTCTATCTGTTGATCCGGCGCCGGTACCCGGACACCGGTCGTTTTGCGCATTCGCTCCACCCATTGCGGCCGGTCATCAATAAGGGAATCCGCCAGGTATCCGGTGGATCGACTTGCCGCAGCGAGGTATGACGGCATGTCCTGCGAATCGGCGGCGGCAACGGCCTGGAGGCGCCAGATTTCCCGGCTGTCCACCGGCATGGAAAACGCGTCGGGTGGATCGGTCCAATATCGGTCGCCGGTGTCGCCCATCCAGGTCGCACGCCACTCTTCAAGAGCATGCCCGATAGTCGGTGCAACCTGTGCCAGAGACTCGGCCGCCGGTTCGGGATTTCCCGTGTTCAGCTTGCACCTGGCTTTTATCACGATCGCAACTGTGCGGACGGACGGGTCAGACGATCCCGCAAGCAGCTCGGCCTGCTCGCAGGCTTCCGTGTGCTGACCCGATGAGAGCAGGAGCTCTGCCTTGATCCGTAGAATTCTTTCAAGGTCCGGAGCGGATTGATCTGCACATTGAGAAAATATCTCTTCTATATAGGTCAGGCCGGTCGTCGCGTGGTCCACTGAATCCTCATCGATCTGCAGGTAGCGCTCCGCCGCGGCGCCAATTTGGCGGAACAATACGCCGGCATCCGTCCCGGGCATCAGGTTACGCCACATGCGGGATGCGAACGCTGACGGCAATCGGCTTGAGCACCCCAATGCTACCTCGACCAGTTGACCGATCTCGTCAGCGTAGTACTCGACTGCACGTATTTTATGAATGCGAGAAAGGTACTGCCCGGTCAAGGAGTACGCCGCCATTGCATTGGACTCGAGGCTTTCGGTCGGCAGCGACTCCAGGTGGTGATCGAGCGCGCGGAGGTAAGCCGTGCACCGCTCGGCGACGTCGTTCCATAAAAGGTGTGGTTGGTCCGTCAACACGGCGACGACCAACTCTCCCTTGGCAGAGAGGAAAAGGCGGCGCAGGGCAAGATCCGGCGTGTCCGGCCCAACTTGCTCCGCCAGCCGCCCGCAGGCCATCGCGAAATCCGCGGATCCTTTCGATCCTGCCACCAGGGCCGCAAATCCAAGGTTGCAGAACACATACGCGCACTGCTCGCCCGTGGCTCCCGCGGAGCGTCTGGGAGCCAGCACATTCTCGTCGAGGCCTGCGGGGATCTCGGGCGACAGTTCGGCTTGCGCCAAAAACTTCTGTACCGCGTCACGGTGCCGCGGATCCTGCGCCGCTTCGACAACGCGCGACCATTCGTCCCAGTTAATCCCTGGTGCCGGTTGCTTGTAAACAGATTGCATCGTGCCCCACACAGTTTATGCCTGGTTTTATTGTGGCAGGATCTTGCCGTCGCAAAAACAAAAGGCCGGGATGAAAATCCCGGCCTTTTGTTCCTAGATTGGGGCTTCTTTTAGTCCCCCCATCGTTTCGTGTAGCGCACGCCCCACTCGCGCGGCCGGTTCGTATAGATCCGCGCCACGTGCGGGCGGCCTTCCGCCTGGTTGGCAAAGGCATGCTCGAACAGACCGGTCTCGAAGGTGTACTGGGCGCGCTCGTCGGCGATGTTGTTGAGGAACAGCGAGATGTCCCAGTCCTCCCCCTGGATGCCGAACCGAATGTCCCCGATGTCGTACGCCTGATTCACCGTCCGAGGATTCGCTGCCTCGGTGTCCTCGAGGAGGTTGAAGCTCTCGTCCGTGTAGGACCATTGCGCCCTGACATAGGCCATATTCCCGGCACCGAACAGATTGACCGGCCAGTCGTACTGGCCCCAGACCGACCATTTGTATTCGGGCACATACGGGAGCCTCAGGCCGGAGACCAGGTCGTTGACGCCGTTCCCGGTCAGATCGGCATTGGAATCCGTCTCGGCCTCCATGAACTCGGCATTCATGCCGAGCGTCAGCTGATCGCTTGGCGCATAGTCGAGCTCTACGTTCACGCCGTTGATATGCGCCTCCCCGGCATTGGTCACGATCTGTTGCCATGGCTGGCCACAGACGCCCGGTATCGAGTCATCCGGAAGCCCGAGGTCCTGACACCTCGTGTCGCCGGCCGGATCGGTCAGTTCGAGCTGATAATCGCTCCATTCCATGTTGTAAGCGGTCACATTGAGTCGTCCCTGGCCGCCGGCGAATGTCGATTTATAGCCGAACTCGAGGTTATCCATGATGTCCGCTTGATAGGCGCTCGGGAAGAACGGCTGGCCGCGGGTCCGGTTGATGCCGCCCGGGCGTTTGCCGCGCGTGAAGAGACCATAGACCATCT
>JBHIDG010000373.1:0-3280 GCA_046760025.1 Woeseia sp.
CGATCGACTCGATCGAGGCGACGGCGGCACCTATGTTTGTGGCCTTGGAGTCGTTGTTGTAAATGACCCCCCCCCTCCGTGCGACCAGCTGCATGCGATGCGGCAACCCAGGGAATTCCGAAAGAACCTGTAGCATCGCGGCGAGCTCGAGACTCATGAGCTCACCGGCTGCAAGCGCCGCAAGCGCATTGAGCTGATTATGCCGGCCCACCATGGCCAGTTCGGTAGTCGCAAGCAGGAGTTCCTCTCCGCGCGCAAGAAAATACGCGCCTTCTTCCATGAGCAGCCCGTAGTGCCGTTCCTCGGGTGCGTCAAGGCCGAATGTCAGATACGGCGTGTCCTTGCCGACATGATTGACCATGTCGGGGTCGGCCCGATTGACGACGGCCGCGGCGGCATCCTTGAAAATGCGGTATTTCGCCTCGCGATAGTCTTTCTCACTGTCGTGCCAATCGAGATGATCGGCCGAGATGTTCAGCAACACCGCGACTTTTGCCGGCAGCCTGCTGGTTCGTTGCAGTTGAAAACTGGAAAGCTCCAACAGATAGAAATCGGCTTTGCCCCTGACCAGCAAATCGAGCGCGGGCTCGCCGAGATTCGCGCCGGCTAGAGCCACCAGGCCTGCAGCTTCGCACATCAGCGAGAGCAGTGTCGTCACGGTGCTCTTACCGTTGGACCCGGTGACTGCGATGATCGGAGCGCGCGCCTCGCGTGCGAACAGCTCGATGTCGGATACGATTTCAACGCCGGCGGCGCGTGCCATTTCGAGAAGAGGCTCCGAATCCGCTACGCCGGGCGACACGACGATTTGCGTGATGTTGGCGACCGCGGCATCGTCGGTCCGGCCCAGAATGAGCTCCGCGTCCGGCACAAGATTCTGCAGCTCATCGAGTCCGGGTGGTTCTATCCGGCTATCTGCAAACCTCGCGGCGATGCCTTGTCGCTGCAGGTATCTCGCGACGGACAGCCCCGTCACGCCCAGCCCGAGAACCAGGGTCTCGACCCCGGCATTTATCGGCTTGCCGTAATGGCTCTTCTTCACCGCGCTCATCGGATTTTCAGACTCGCTAGCCCGATCAGGACCAGGATGACCGTGATGATCCAGAACCGAACGATGACTTTGGGCTCCGCCCAGCCCTTTAATTCGAAGTGGTGGTGCAGAGGCGCCATGCGAAAGATCCGGCGCCCGGTGAGCTTGTATGAAATGACCTGGATCATGACGGACACCGTTTCGACGACGAACACACCGCCCATGATGGTCAGTACGATTTCCTGACGGACCACGACGGCAACGGCGCCGAGCGCGGCTCCCAGCGACAGCGCACCGATGTCACCCATAAAAACCTGTGCGGGATAGGTGTTGAACCACAGGAATCCGAGGCCGGCGCCGGCAAGCGCCGCGCAGAAGACCAGGATTTCGCCAGTGCCGGCAACATATGGAATGTCCAGATACTCCGAGAAGTTCACGTTGCCGGTCACGTACGCGAATACGCCGAGTGCGCCGCCGACGAGTACCGCCGGCATGATCGCCTGTCCGTCCAGGCCGTCGGTCTGGTTTACGGCATTGCTGAAACCGACGATATACAGGAACGTGACGGCGACCTGAAACAACCCGAGCGGGATGGCCAGGTCTTTGAAATAGGGAATCAGGAGCGAAGTGCTGACCGGATCGACAGCCAGCAGATAGAGCGAGACTGCCGCGATGATTGCCGCGCTGGATTGCCAGAACAGTTTTTTTCCTGCAGACAGCCCGGCGGGATCCTGCAGCACCAGCTTCTTGTAGTCATCGACATAACCGATGATGCCGAAGGCAAGCGTCACGAACAACAGGATCCAGATGAACCGGTTCTCCAGATTTGCCCAGAGCACTGTGCTTATGACGATCGCCGTCAGGATTAACGCACCGCCCATGGTCGGCGTGCCTGCTTTGGGCAGGTGGCTCGATGGGCCCTGATCGCGAACCGGCTGCCCAACCTGATTGAGGCTGAGCTTGGCAATCATTCTCGGGCCAATCAGGAACGATAAGATCAGGGCGGTTAGTGCGCCGAGAATTGCACGCATTGTCAGGTAGCTGAATACGTTAAACCCGGACTCGAACTGCATCAAATATTCGGTTACATAGAGCAGCATGATCAGGCCTTGCGCCGCACCGGCAGTTGATGGATCAGCGCTTCAACGACGCGTTCCATCTGCATGAACCTCGAGCCCTTGACCAGAATATTGATGTTTGCGGTTGCCGAACGTTGTACCTCCTCAATCAGCGTTTCGATGTCTTCGTACCACTTGCCGCCGGTGCCGAAAGTCTTCACGGTGTTTTGCGACAAGGTGCCGGTTGCGAGGAGCCGGTCTATCCCTAATCGCCTTGCCGCACGCCCGACTGCCTTGTGAAGCAGGACTTCGTCTTCACCAAGTTCGCCCATGTCGCCGAGTACCAGCCATGAATTGCCAGGCTGCGCCGCCAGAAATTCCGCCGCCGCGATAACACTTTGCGGGTTCGCGTTGTAGCTATCGTCGTAGACCCTCGGGCCCACAATGCCCTCGACCGGTTGCAACCTGCCCGACGGGAGCTTTACGGATTCGAGGCCTTGCCGGATTTGCTTGCTGTCCGTACCGAGCCCGTGCAGTACGGCTGCTGCGGCGCACGCGTTTCTGGCATTGTGCAGCCCCGCCAGTGGCAACCTGACCGGAATCTCTTCCAGGTGGATGTGCAGGTTGAAACTCATCGTATCGCCGTCTGCCTGGATGTCTGTCGCGAAGACAGACGCATCGGCCTCTATTCCGAAACTGATGACGGTCTCGTCGGTCACCAGGGAATTCCAGTAAGCGAAGTAAGGGTCGTCCGCGTTAAGCACTGCGAAGACCGGAGCGGCCTGGAATATTTCGCCTTTGGCCCGCGCCACCCCATCGAGGTCTCCGAAGCCCTCGAGATGTGCAGGCGCCGCGTTCGTGATTACGACGACGTCCGGCTGAACCAGGGAGGTTAGACAGGCGATCTCTCCGGGATGATTCGCGCCGATTTCTATAATGGCGTAACGATGTTCCTCGGAAAGACTGAGCAACATCAGCGGCACACCAATGTCGTTATTCAAATTTCCCACCGTTGCCAGCGTTCTGGCCGACAGCGACAGGCAACTCGCAAGCATTTCCTTCAGCGTGGTCTTGCCGTTGCTGCCGGTGATGCCGATGACCTTCGCCGGCACTCTCGCACGCCATGCCCCGGCCAGTTTGCCCAGTGCGGCCCGGGTATCGTCCACGATGATTTGTGGAAGATCGACATCGG
>JBHIDG010000374.1:0-3275 GCA_046760025.1 Woeseia sp.
TCGGATTCCACCTTAAATTCGCTGCCACGCTGTCCAATCAATGGGGTCCACTTGTATTTGGCCATTCGCAACTAAGCGCCAACATGCGCTCGACAGAACGACGTGCCCTTTCGGCGACAGCCGGATTGATTTCGACTCGCGGTTCGAGTGTTTCAAGTGCCCGGTAAATATTCTTAAGCGTAATACGCTTCATATGCGGGCACAGATTGCACGGCCGAACGAATTCCACATCGGTAACTTCGGCTGCAACGTTGTCGCTCATGGAGCACTCTGTGACCATCAACACCCTTGGCGGCCGCTCTGAATGCACAAAGTTATTCATCTGTGCCGTTGACCCGACGAAATCAGCTGTTTGGAGTACATCGGGCGTGCATTCGGGATGCGCGATGATCGTCAGGTCATCATATGACTCGCGGTACTCCTCGAGCTCCTTTGCGGTAAACCGTTCGTGGACTTCACAATGACCTTGCCAGGAGACGATCTCGACCTCGGTCTGTTGTGCGACGTAGGCCGCGAGATACTCGTCCGGGAGAAAAATGACCTTGTCCGCCCCAAGCGATTCGACGACCGCAACAGCGTTGCCGGAGGTGCAACAAATATCTGACTCGGCCTTTACTTCAGCAGATGTATTGACGTAGGTCACGACAGGAGTACCCGGGTATTTCTGACGCAGTTTCCTTACATCCTCTGCCGTGATGGAGTCCGCCAGTGAACAGCCGGCCCGCTTGTCGGGAATCAGCACAATTTTCTTGGGATTGAGCAGCTTTGCCGTCTCTGCCATAAAGTGTACGCCAGCCAGTACAATCACTTCAGCATCGGTTTCGACAGCGCGCTGGGCCAACGCCAGGGAGTCACCGGTAATATCTGCCACACAATGAAATATTTCCGGAGTCTGATAGTTGTGAGCCAGGATGACGGCGTTGCGCTTCTTCTTCAGACTGTTGATGGCCGCTACATACGGGGCATGGACGGGCCACTCGATTTCGGGCATAACCGGCTTGACCCGCGCATACGAGGCGGCAGTTGCGCGGGCAAGTTCTGGCGTGTATTCAAGCCTAATTAACATTAATCACCTGTTTTTCTGACGGGCACTTAATATGCTCTTTTAGAGCATATTGCTTATACTCACAAAGAGCATATAGTCTGTCAAGCCGTGTAAATGCCTATAAGGAATGCGAGAGATAGCGCCCCGTGGCTAAGGACTCTACCGATACCATCATAAATTTGATCGCAGTCATTGTTGCGGTGACGAACGATGTACCTCGCGTACTAGTGGTCGATCAGATCCTTAAACAGGCGATGGGTAGGGGTGCCTCAAACGCCGATCCGTTGCTCGGACCCTGCCCTTTTGCCCTACCGAACGGCCCGTTCGAACCCCAGCACGACGACGGTCTGGAGACCGGTTTGCGCCGCTGGGTAGAAGCACAAACCGGCCTGGATCTTTGTTACGTCGAGCAGCTCTACACCTTTGGTAACCGATATCGCGATCCGGCAGAAATCAGAGGTGGGCCAAGAGTCGTTTCGGTTGCGTATATCGCACTGACACACGAGGACACGATGGGCTCTGGGGATTCGCAATGGCGAGACTGGTATAACTTTCTGCCGTGGGAAGACTGGCGAGAAGGACGACCATCCGTGATGGTGAGGCATATCCAGCCGAAATTAAATGCCTGGATCAAGCAGGCCAAGGGGCAGAGCGGTCGGAAACAGCGTCAGGAGCGAGTGAATGTGACTTTCGGCCAACAGTCTGCGTCCGACATGGACGCCGTGTTGTGCCTTGAACGATTTGAACTTCTTTACGAGGCTGGCCTCGTATCGGAGGCGGTCCGCGATCAACATGTTGCAAGCGGAGATGCCATTGCACCCATTGATGCGGCCAGACTTGCGGATTTTGACCAGATGGGTAGTTCGTTGGCATTCGACCATCGCCGCATACTGGCAACTGCATTAGGACGCCTTCGTGGCAAGCTTGCTTACAGACCAGTCGTATTCGAATTGCTGCCTGGCGAGTTCACGTTGCTGCAACTGCAACGCGTTGTGGAAGCACTTAGTGGTGCGAAGCTGCACAAACAGAATTTCCGGCGACTCGTCATAAATGCCGATCTCGTCGAGCCTATCGGGCGAACCAGTGCCATCGGCCGGGGCCGACCTGCAGAGCTATTCCGGTTTCGTCGTGAGGTACTCGGCGAGAAGCTCAGGATCGGCGTGTCGCGCCCCGTACTGCGGACTGCTGACGCTAAGTAATCACATCACTTGCAGATACAGTGCAATTGTCCGAATTTTCGTGATCAAAGGACTGCTCCGTATGTTCGTAACCGCGTGATTGACATTTCGCTAACGACATGCCGTCTAATTGCACGGCAAGCTCAACTCGGTCTGACGATTGCGAAAGATGGATAACACGGGGTCGCAGCACGCTAGAGACAGAGCCGGGTTGTCGCATGTTCGTGTTCACGATCTGGAGCACACGATCGGACGCCATCTTCGGTCGGCAGTCGTGTCATTTGGCGACCGGCACGACCCATTAGGATACAGATCTTGGCGCATCACCAGCCACTATTCTGCAGCGGAATTGAGCAACTTCATCGACGCTGCAAACGAGGTAATTGGTGCAGCGGCCTGCAAAAGACTCGCGCTGGTAGTGTTGAAGAAAAAAGTGGCCAGCGCATGACGCTGTAACCACTTGATCTAATTTCTACTTTATGGCGCACCCGGAAAGATCGACCGGCAGCTTCGCTGCCTCGTCGCCGCTACGCGGCTCCGTCTGTCGTCGCACTTCGCGCTCCTCGGCTCGAACTCCCGACCACCTAGTTCGAAGTTACCCCTGCCTTCCCTGACACTGCCCGCAGGTCTTTGAAACATAACAAGTTTCCTTGACATCGTGTTGGCAGGCGACGTACTTTGACCGTACGTTTTTGAACTCGCCTGCCTACACTGTGACGACACGCCAAAAAAAATCGCCGGGCCGTTTACCTTCTGTCCGCCTGACAAAGGGACACGTCGAGCGCCTGCAATCCCCGGCGAAAGGACAGCGTTTTCTCCGCGACACGGAGCTTAAAGGGTTCCTTGTTCGCGTGACCGCCGCAGGCTCCAAAGCCTTCTGTTTGGAAAAACGTATCAAGGGTCGCAACGTTCGCCGAACCATCGGGCGTTATCCCGATATGAGCGTCGAACGAGCCCGGCGACAGGCGCATATCTGGCTCGGACTGCTGGCCGAGGGCAAGAACCCTTTCGAGGAAGATGACCATCGGGCACGGGAAAAACTGACATTAAGC
>JBHIDG010000375.1:0-3271 GCA_046760025.1 Woeseia sp.
AATCGTTGCAGATACTGCGATGGCCAGTGCCACGATCGCCACTCCGGTACGGCTCAGGGCCGCCCCTACGCCCGTTACGGCAAGCCTCGCCGTAATACCGCCCAGTTTCGCCGCCGCCGGAGCAGTGACGTCAGACAACCCCTTCGCCCCAATTGGCAGGCACAGCGCAATGCCGAGGATCAGCAGGAACAATGCGGTCAGTCCGGCGACCAGATTGTTGCCGGACACCTCGAGCAGCACGATCGCGAAGGCGACTGCGGCGATACCGACGAGCGCGATGATCGGCAGCAATCTGCCGGCACGACGCTCCAGCACCGAGTGCGTTATAGCGAGCCTCGGTGGATAGGACGAGGCTTCGGTAGCCGGCACGACTGCAGCGATCACCGTCGCAGCAAGGCCCGCAACCAGGCCTTTCGCAACAGAAGCGGGACCGAGCTCGACATCGGTGACCCTAACGACGAAATAGAGATCGCTGATCGACCGAGACACCAGCGCGAGCAGCTGTTCTCCCAGCCAGATGCCGCTGATGACACCAAGCGAGGCGCCGACCACCCCTAACAGTAGGGCCTCCTGCAGGATCAGGACAAATGCTTGCCTGCGCGTCAGGCCCAACGCCCTGAGCACCCCGATGAGACCGCGACGCTGCAAGACTGCAAAGCCGACGCTGTTATAGATAAGGAATATGCCGACCAGGAGTGCCAGCAAACTCATGGCGGTGAGATTTGTCATGAAAGCCGCACTCATGCTCGTCACGGATTGCGTTCGCCCATCCGCACTCAGCAGTTTCGCATCGACTGGCAATAAGTTCCTGATCCCGTCGATATTCGCTTGTTCATTGTCTGGCGGGATGCGTACGTCAATTCGACTGAGCCTGCCGTACTGATTCAGCCATTCCTGGGCGACTGATATGTCGGCGATGACGAGGTTATCGAGGGAGGGCGCCCCATCAAGCAAACCGACGAGCACGGCGGGAAAGGATTTGCCATTTGCGATGACGTCAAACTGGTCATTCATTTCCAGTTGCAGCAAGTTCGCGGTATTTCCAGATATCAGCACGGCGCCGGTGTCGGTCATCAGGCGACGTACCGTATTCGCCGGAGATCGTCCGTTGGAACCCACCTCTATGATCCGCGACTCATCGTTGCCGGGGACTGTGTAGTCGCGAAATTCACGTTCCGCGAAAACGTCGACCCCGAGCAGTTGCAGCGTGCTGCTGCCGATGTCAATGTAGCCTTCGACCACCGGTGCAATATTACGAGTGCCCTCTTCCACCCTGAGTGTTACGTAGAGTCGTTCATTAATGCCGTTCGGGCCCGCGACAATCTGGTGTGTTGCTTCGCCGTTAACCGTGTCCATCGACAGGAGAAATGCTTTGCGCGAGCTTTCAATAGCAAGATCGACGGCGACAATCACGGCCACACCGATACAGATACCCAGCAGCGTCAGGCCAAGCTGCCACGGATGCCTTGCCAGGTAGCCAAAGCTGGCGCGATAAAGGACCGGCATCAGTTCTTCCCGCTACCGGTGACTAGTTTGCCGTCGCGCAATTCGAGCACGCGATCACAGGACGTTGCGATCCTTTCACTATGCGTGGCAACAATCATCGTGCCACCACTCAGTCTTACCAACTTTTCTAGCAACTCGAGCACGTCGTCAGCGCTTTTGTCATCGAGATTGCCGGTCGGTTCGTCGGCGAGCAATAGCGACGGCTCGTTCGCGAGTGCTCTCGCTATGGCGACGCGTTGTTGCTCGCCGCCTGATAACACGTCCGGATAACTGTCCGCACGAGCTGAGAGCCTAACTGCCGCGAGTAACGTCTGCACGCGTTTTGATGCACATGGCTCTGTGACGTCGTTCAATTCAAGCACCAGCCTGACGTTGTCGGCAACCGTCAAAGTCGGTACAAGATTGTAAGCCTGGTAGACGAAGCCTATGTGCTTTCTCCGGAAGAGTGTCCGGTCGCGCTCGGAAATTGCCGTGATATTGAGGCCCGCAACCACGACTTCGCCCTCATCGGGGAGATCGATGCCGCTGATCAGATTCAGGAGCGTAGACTTGCCGGACCCGCTTCGCCCCCTCAGGGCAACCGTCTCGCCTTCAATAATTTCCGCAGAGAGATTACTCAGTACCGAATGCAGCTGATCGCCTTCCTGAAAGCTGCGAGATAAATTGGCTAATCGAACCTGGACGTTTGCCTTGGTACCGTAGGTCATTGCCGTCATATTGTATCGCCCGTCGCGTCGACAAAGAGACTAACTCAAGCTCGAGTCAGACTCGCTATCGTTAGATGCTGCACGGTTCTTCCAGACCCGGGTGGTCAGCTCGTTGCGATACGAACGGGCCGGCGCACGGCACCCCAATCCCCCGGCGGCCCATCGAAGACGCCGGCTACTTCCGTACCGCAGTTGTTGCAACTTGCCGAATGGTCCTGCGTGGTCAGGTTCCAGACCGATAGCTCGTACCAGTCCCGGCCGATAAGGGTCTCACCGCACTTGTGGCAATAGGTGCTTTCGCCTTCGAAATCGTGGACATTGCCGGTATAAACATAGTGCAGACCGTTCTTCATCGCGATTGCGCGGGCTTCTGTCAGAGTCTTCATCGGCGTAGGAGGCTTGTCCATCATCTTCCAGTCCGGGTGAAACGCCGTAAAGTGCAGTGGCGCATCCGGCCCCACGTTCTCCATGATCCATTGCGTCATTGCTTCGATTTCCGCTTGCGAGTCGTTTTCGCCGGGAATCAGTAAATCCGTGAGTTCGAACCATACATCGGTTTCGTGCCTGAGGTATTTGATGGTTTCGAGGACAGGCTCCAGATGCCCGCCACACACCTTCCAGTAAAACCGTTCGCTGAAGGCTTTCAGATCGACATTGGCCGCATCCATGTGTTCGAAGAACTCGACACGCGGTCCCTCGCAAATGTAGCCGGCCGTGACGGCGACGGTCCTGAGACCTCGTTCACGACAGGCCATCGCTACATCGATTGCATACTCGAGGAATATGACCGGGTCGTTGTATGTAAACGCAACGCTCCGACAGCCGGTCTCGATGGCGGCCGTTGCGATCATCTCCGGTGAGGCCTGATCCTGCAACCTGTCCAATTCCCTCGACTTGGAGATATCCCAGTTCTGGCAGAACTTGCAGGCCAGGTTGCAGCCGGCCGTGCCAAAAGAAAGCACCGGCGTGCCCGGAAGGAAGTGGCTCAGGGGTTTCTTCTCGATCGGGTCCACGCAGAATCCGCTGGAGCGTCCGTAGGCCAGCAGCTTGATCTGCCC
>JBHIDG010000376.1:0-3269 GCA_046760025.1 Woeseia sp.
CGCCGGAAAACCCGGTCAGATAGACTCTCCCGGCGTCGGTCTGGTAATCCCTGTCGACAACGACGGGGGCCGTGAGCGCGAGCCCCATGCGTCGCGAAATCGGCACACGATTGCCCGATTCATCGGCGCCAATCCAGATGAGATTGTGCTCGCCCATCAGCGGTTTCCATTGCCTCGGTATTCTTCCGGTTTGTTTGGGGCTGATATAGACCATGACCCCGGCGGGGCGCTCTCGACTGTACGTCTCCGGGACGTACATCTGCCAATCAAGTGCTTCATCCACCGGCATGATGCTCTGGTACCGTGCCGCCACCGACGCCCCGAGCAGCTCCGTGATCGTGAGCGACACATTGATTTCGCCGGTGCGCGCCGTTACTTTGGGCAAGCCATCCTCTGATGGCTGGGCGATTGCCTCTTCGGCGCGGGACACGTCGTGTGCCAGGAGGATGATGGCGAGCAGGAGTGCGAATCTGGAAGAAGTCATGGCAAATTCAGCTCGAACGACAAGATTGCGGCCGGTCCAGAGAATAACATCGGGCGTGCCCACGACAGACGGTGCCGGCGTGCACATGACTCGCTTGATCGGAACACAGGAGCTGGATCACGTTGACCCCTTTCTGTTACTGGACGTTTTTCATACAGAGAACCCGGATGACTACATTGCAGGCTTCCCCCCGCACCCGCATCGGGGGTTCGAGGCGGTGACCTACATGTTTGCCGGACGAATGCGGCACAAGGACAATGCCGGGAACGAGGGTGTTATCGAATCCGGGGGTGTCCAATGGATGACCGCAGGCAGCGGAATCGTTCACTCCGAAATGCCGGAACAGGAAGACGGGCTCATGTGGGGCACGCAACTCTGGGTCAATCTCCCCGGCTCAGAGAAAATGACTGCGCCGGCCTACCAGGAATTTGCCGGGGCGAATTTACCGACAGAAAGGCGAGCCGGCGATATCGATGTCCGGGTCATCGCCGGCACGACCGTCGAAGGCACTGTCGGCCCGGTTGGCGATCGTCCAACCGAGCCGCTTTATCTCGATGTGCGGCTGCCGGCAGATGCCAGATTTGAGGAAGCTGTCCCGCCAAGCCACGCCGCCATCGTCTTTGTTGCCGAAGGATCGATAGGGGTGGCGACTTCCGCATCTGAAGAGCCTCGTTCGGTTGAGTCCGGCACCCTGGCGGTCCTGGGCGATGGGAACGCCGTCGAATTGCGCGGGCATGATGCAGCAAACCGCCTGCTACTGGTCGCCGGCCGGATTATCGACGAACCCATCGCCCGTGGCGGCCCGTTCGTCATGAATACCGACGATGAGATCGAGCAGGCATATTCCGACTACCGGTCGGGAAAGCTCTCGTTGTGATAGCTCAGATCCGATTGCATCGGCACTATCAGATTCAGATTCGCTGAGCTGGGTGGTCCGTGGGGTGTTCTCTTACAGGTGACCACCCAGGTAAACTACACGCATGCGCTCGAATTGAAAGGTGTCCGGCGCCGATTGGTGGAATATTGATCAATGAAGCTACGCTACAAAGTCGCAGGCGGGATGCTGATTCTCACGGTGGTCGCGCTGTCGGCGCTGGCGCTCATTCTCAGCCACAACTCTGGCTGCGGAGCGGCGCCTGTACCTGCCGATGACGCGGAGCTGATGAAAGCCATCGTTTATCGTTGCTATGGCTCACCCGATGTTCTTGAGATTGAGGACATTGAAAGGCCGAGCCCCGCAGACAATGAAGTTCTGGTAAAGGTTCACGCAGCGTCGATCAACCCACTTGATTGGCACTACATGAGAGGCTCGCCGTACATCATGCGCCTCGGGTCCGGTCTGGGCACACCAAAAGACTCAAGTTTGGGCGTGGACTTTGCGGGCACGGTCGAAGCGGTCGGCAGAAACGTCAAGCGGTTCAAGCCGGGGGATGAGGTATTTGGCGGCAGGAGCGGAGCCTTCGCCGAGTACCTGACCATTCCCGACGATCGAGCGCTGGTGCTCAAACCGGCTAGCGTCACGTTCGAGCAGGCGGCTTCTGCACCTATAGCGGCAATCACCGCACTCCAGGCTCTTCGCGACAAGGGAAGACTAAAATCGGGGCAGAAGGTCCTCATTAACGGCGCTTCGGGTGGTGTGGGCACGTTCGCTGTGCAGATTGCCAAATTTTTCGGTGCGGAGGTGACCGGCGTGTGCAGCACGAGGAACGTGGAGATGGTCCGATCGATCGGCGCCGATCACGTCTTCGATTACACCCGGGAAGACTACACCGAAAGCGGACAGCGTTACGACCTGATCATCGATAATGTCGGCAATCACTCGCTGTCGGCGAACAGGCGCGTCCTGGGTCCCGAAGGCACGTTGGTCATAGTCGGAGCACCAAAAGGTGACTGGCTCAGGCCTTTTATGCGTCCGATCAAGGCGTTCTTGTTGTCCCCGTTCGTCGGCCAGGAGTTCGTCATGATTCTGGCGCACATGGACACGGAAGACCTGGCCTTCCTGGGCGACCTCATGCAGGCCGGAAAGCTGACGCCGGTCATCGACAGGCGTTACCGATTGAGTGAGGTCCCGGCGGCAATCCGGTATTCGGAGCAAGGGCACGCTCGAGGAAAGATCATAATTGATCTGGAAACGCCAAACGTTACGTGACGAAATTGACCCGAAGCGATGCTCGTCTGGCGGTAGTGAATGTCTGCTACACAGATATTTGTAGGCCGCGCACGAATGCCTGCTTCTGCCCGTTTTCTGTCTGTCTCGGCATCTTGTCGGTTTGAATGACCGCTCCATGCGCAGAGGCGGCCTGTCGAGGTCGATCTGATCGGACACTATTTCACCAGACGGCCCCGAGCTACTCCATCTGGTCAAGCGCGATCAGTCTTGCGCAAGTCTCGTTTTGACGGTCGCTTCGAGGCTGGTCATGCCGGCAGCCCGGCCGAACGCCAAGGCCTCTTCGTCCTCCGCCCCGTTCAGTTTTTCACGCAAGGCAAGCAATGCGCCGACCCGGTTACTGGTGCCGCAATGCACCAGTACCGGTTGCTCGTATTCGCTGAGAATCTGGTCGAGCAGTCTTGCATTTTCGAAGTTGACGCCGTCCTTGCCCGCGATCGGCAAGGAGACATATTCCATGCCGAGCTCCTCCACCACGGCCTGCTCGTCCAGCCCGCGATCTTCGCCGGCTGTCCGCAGGTCGATGACAGCTGCGTAGCCGTCTGCCTTCAGCTCCCTGAGGCCGTCCTCATTCGGCTGCCCGGCGGCGGTAATCCCGTCCGCCGGCTCGAAACGGTA
>JBHIDG010000377.1:0-3266 GCA_046760025.1 Woeseia sp.
CGTCGGAATGGCCGAGCACATCCTTCAGAACCTGCGCCGTGTGCTGTCCGAGCAGGGGCGGTGCCAGCCTGTATTCGACCGGCGTGCCGGAAAACTGTACCGGGTTGGCGACGGTAGGCACCTCGCCGGCCCGTGCATGTTTCAGTTTTCTGACGATATCCCGCTCTGCTACGACCGGATCCGAAAAAACATCCCTGAGATCGTTAATCGGCCCGGCCGGAATATGCCGTGATCCGAAACGCTCGAGCCAGTAATCTCTGGTTTCTGTCTCGAGCCGTGGTGCAATGATGCCGATCAGTTGATCGCGATTCTCGATACGTGCAGGATTCGTCGCGAACCTGGGGTCCGCTGAGATTTCGGCGAAACCGAGTAACTCACAGCAGTCCGCAAACTGCCTGTCATTGCCGACGGCCAGCATCAGGTAAGCGTCCGCGGTCCGGAACGCCTGATACGGCACGATGTTGGGATGCGCCGTGCCGAGACGGCCCGGCGGCCTGCCACTGACGAGGTAGTTCATCGCCTGATTAGCCAGCCAGGCCACCTGGCTGTCGAAAAGCGGCACGTCGATGTGCTGGCCGTGCCCGCTCTTTTGTCGGGCGGTCAGGGCCGCAAGCACCGCTGTCGTCGCGTACATCCCGGCCATGATGTCCGCAATGGCGACCCCGACCTTGGCTGGCCGGCCGCCGTCGGCATCGGCTTCACCGGTGATACTCATCAGCCCACCTGCCGCCTGGATCATCGCGTCATAGCCCGGCTCGCCGGACTTCGATCCGGACTGTCCGTAAGCCGAAATCGAGCAGTAGATCAGCCGCGGATTCATTGCGCAGAGCGTATCGGCATCGAGGCCGTACCGCTTGAGCGATCCGACTCTGTAATTCTCGAGCAGGACATCGCTAATATCGACGAGCTTGCGGATGATTTCCTGGCCCAGCGGATGCGCGAGATCGACCGTTACCGAGCGCTTGTTGCGATTGGCCGACTGAAAATACGCCGCTTCCCCGGTGTCCTTTCCCTCGGAATCCCGCAGCCAGGGCGGTCCCCAGTGTCGCGTATCGTCGCCGACCTGGGGCCGTTCGACCTTGATAACGTCGGCGCCGTAGTCCGCGAGAAGCTGCCCCGCCCACGGGCCGGCAAGGACGCGGCTCAGGTCAACGACTGTCAGTCCGTGCAGGGCTCCGTGCATGGCGGGACTCTACATGGGATACAGGGCAATAAAAACCCGGCCAACCTCTCGGTTGGCCGGGCGGGTCCGCACGGAGATTGCGGATTGCGCGACCGAGCCGGCCGAACTATCGTCGAATCGACTCAGTCTAGCTCCTCGACCTCGGCACCTTCGACAGGCTCAGGTTCCGGGGCCTGTTGTTCGGCCGGCTTTTTCTTACCGAACCGAACGAGTAACCACTCTGCCTCATCCTCGCTTACGCGTCGGATCGAAGCAATTCTCGCCCTGTCCCGACGTGTGGAGCCGAAAACGAGCTCGTCACCACCGTACGGACAAAGCTGGTCGTCCCTGGATACGGTCCCGATCTGAAACGAGGACCTGAGTCCCCAGGACGGTGTAGACAGCCTCACAAAGTAAGGCCGCTTGCCGGAAGACCAGATCAGAAGGTTCCTGTCATCCAGGACCGCATAGTCTCGGATAGTCCGGATCCAGATGCAATCCGAGCCCCGATAATCGAGGTCGAATTCGGGATCCGGATCCTCTGCCCGGGCCGCAAACAAAGATGAGAAAATACTTAAAGTAAGCACAATAAATGACTGTTTTAATAGTATTTTCATACTCATAAACTTGTCGACTAATGGCCTCGATCGGTCGCTGTCAATCGTCCTCGTCTCTAGAATTTGACCAGGCGTTTCGGCATTAAGTTCATCATATGTCCGCACTCATCGAGGCCGGCCCGGGCCTGTCGCGACCGGTCGACCCGGGTCCCTGATCCATTCGCTCCAGGAACCGACGTAGAGGCGTGGTGCGGGTATGCCCGCCAGGCGCGCCGACAGCACCAGGTGGCAGGCGGTGACGCCGGAGCCACACATGCTGATCCAGGACAGCTGGTCGCCGAGAACCCTGCCCCAGCGTGCTTTCAGCTCGTCACGGCCCTTCCAGGCACCGTCAGGCTGCAGGCTCTCGGAAAACGGGTGATTCACGGCGCCGGGAATATGGCCGGCAACCCGATCGAGCGGTTCCCTGTCGCCGGCGTAGCGGGCGCTGTCTCGGGCATCGACAATCGACGGCGCCTGTCCGGTGGCAAGCAGCGATTCGAGCTCGTCAGTCGAAATGACTAGCCCTGCGTCAGGGTCCGGTGCAAAATCCGACCGGTCGACGTTTTCATCGCCATCGGATAGCGTATATCCGGCCTCACGCCAGGCCCTGTAGCCGCCGTCCAGTACCGCAACCCGTTCATGACCGACCCAATTCAGCATCCACCACAAGCGGGCGGCTATCGCACCGCCGGCATGATCATAGACGACGACCTGTGAGTCGTTGCCGATGCCCCAGCCGCCCAGCGTGTCCGCAAATACAGCCGGCGACGGCAGCGGATGCCGGCCGGTAGACCCGGTCACCCGCCCGGCCAGGTCTCTGTCGAGGTCGGCGTATTGAGCTCCCGGTATATGGTGCCGTCTGTACTCGACCAGTCCTTTGGCCGGCTCCATGAGGTCGAAACGGCAATCGACGACCCGCCAGGACGGCTCGTCGAGGTGCTGCGCCAGTTCGCTGGCACCGATCAAAGTCTGATAGTCGGGCATGACCACCTTGTACAGAGGATTGTCCTCGGAGACAATATGCCGCCCGCGGCCCGGCGGCCGTCGGCAATTAACTCGAATTTTTTTGTAACCAGGAGAACGATTCGTGGAACGGATACTTGTTGGCCTGAAACGCGTTGTCGACTACAACGTGCGTGTCCGCGTCAAGACTGACGGCTCCGGCGTCGATATAGACGGTGTGAAGATGAGCATCAACCCGTTCGATGAAATTGCGCTCGAGGAAGCGCTGCGGATCAAGGAGCGTGGCGAAGCAAATGAGGTCGTCGTCGTCTCGATCGGCGGCGGCGAGTGTCAGCAACAACTAAGGACGGGGCTGGCAATGGGCGCCGACAGGGCCATTCTCGTCGAGACTGACGAGTCCGCAGACCCCCTGACCGGGGCAAGAATCTTTCTTGAACTGACCGACCGTGAAACGCCGGGGCTTGTGATTCTCGGCAAGCAGGCCATCGACGACGACAACAATCAAACGGGCCAGATGCTGGCTGCCCTGTGGGGGCGCCCGC
>JBHIDG010000378.1:0-3255 GCA_046760025.1 Woeseia sp.
GGACGAAACTGCCACCGGTTCCCCGGGCAATTTCATCGAGAATCGAGGCGCCGGTTCCGCTCGACCCGAGTAACATCGTTTGAATCGTAACGCCGTGCATCTGTGCTACTTCCGTCGCCCCAAGCGCTTTACTCCTGTTCGACTTGCCGTCGGTAAAGAGCATGATCACCTTCGACGAGTCCGGACGCCCGTTCTGCACGAGTTCGGCAAGCGCTGCAAGAATGCCGGCGGCGAGATTGGTACTGCCGGATCGGGGCAAGCCCAGCAACGACTGGACAACCTTGTCGCGGTCCGACGTCAGCGGCTGAACGAGATCATCCTTGTTATCGAAGCTAACGACACCAATCTTGATATCGCTCTTCGGCGAGAGGTTCCTGACCAGGTCGATAGCCCCTGTCGACCGATAATCGTTCGGATCGGTGCTGCGCAGACTCGCCGACGTATCCATTACGAACATCATGTCGAGGTACCGTACGCCGCCGATGGCCGACGCAATGCCCTCGACCTCGACCGTCGTTGCGCCCTCGACCGCGGTAAAGTCAGCGGCCGGCGACTGGATCTCGATCTGCAACTCGCCCCGGGGCATCGCCGACGTGTTCGGATGCCGTTGCTGTGCACTCGCGCAGGAGAACGCGCCAACGCACGCGAAGACTGAAAGTAAGACGGCTAGAGTGTTTCGCATGGTTTCACCTATAGATCAAGGTACACGCGCTCCCGGGACCGGCGAAGCTGACCCAAGCTGGACGTCAACCAGGCTCCCCGGTGCCGAATCGAGTCACGTGCCACTGCCGTAAGTTTTCGCAGCATAGAACACTCCAGCAGACATAATCTGGGACGTGGCACACACTTTCAGTGCCGTACTCGCCGGAAGCTCGACTTCATCGGGAATGAGGTCGCCGTGCGGGGTCGGCATTGAACTCGTGACCTAGGATCGCCAGGTTTGGGGCGCCTTCGGCCCGAACGATTTTCGCTCTCGTTCAGACCATCCCGGCGTATACCACCTGTCACCTGTCGCTCGAAAGTCAATTCGGCACGGATAGATTACGCACATCCAGCCGACAGACGCTGCATAATATCGTTTGACAGTGAATAGAGACGACCACTGAATACTAGTCGCGACGTGGAAATCGCATTGATCGGTGCGGGTTTTGCCGGCATCGCTACTGCCTACTATTTATGCACTGAATATCAAAAGAGATCCGTGCTCCTGATCGATGGCAGGCAGCCGATGACCTATACAAGCGCACAGTCGGGTGACAACTATCGCAATTGGTGGCCACATCCGACCATGGTCGACTTTACGGACTACAGCATCGATCTGATGCAGCGAATCGCGCTTGAATCTTCGAACGTCCTGCATATGACACGACGCGGTTACGCGCTGGCGACGCGCCGGACAGATATTGACAATTTAATCGCCGAATTGCATACAGGCTACGGCGAAACGGGATCTGACCTGATTCGCATTCATCGTGGGCCTTCACCAAAGTCCTATCGGTCGCCTCATTCCGCCGACTGGACGGAAGCACCCGACGGGGTTGACCTATTGGCGAACCAGGATCTGATTCGACAGACGTTTCCGACATTCAATCCCGACATAGCCAATGTGCTTCATATTCGCAGGGGTGGCGATATCAGTGGCCAACAAATGGGCCAATACATGTTGGAACGCATCAAGGAGGCCGGCGGTAATCGACTGAGCGGTCAGGTCAAAGGCATTGAACAGAACCAGAGATTCGTGCTTGAAGTCGAGGGATTCGATGGCATCGAGCGAATCGATGCCGACATGATCGTCAACGCTGCAGGGCCCTTCGCAAATGAAATTGCGGCAATGATTGGCGTCGATCTGCCACTCGAGAACGTGTTTCAGCAAAAATTGGCGTTTGACGATCAGTACGGTGCAATACCCAGGCAGCTACCGTTCTCGCTCGATCTGGACGATCAGCAACTGGACTGGACCACTGAAGAACGGGAGTTGCTTGCCGATGACCCGGACATGCAATGGCTGGTCAGGCCGATCCGCGGCGGAACACATTGCCGTCCGGACGGCGGCGACAATGGAACCTGGGTCAAGCTCGGTTGGGCGTTCAACAGAGAAGCCAGCGAGCCACAACAGGACCTGGCAAACGATCCGCACTTTCATCCACAATTCCCCGAAATCATTCTGCGGGCCGCTGCATCACTCAATCCGTCGCTGAAAAGATACTCCGAGTCTTTTCCAAGCCGTTGGACGCATTACGGTGGCTACTACACGATGACGCGCGAAAACTGGCCGCTTCTTGGTCCACTCGGCGTCGACGGAGTGTTTATCGCCAGTGCCTTATCCGGCTATGGCAGCATGTCGGCCTGTGCCGCCGGCGCAATTTGTGCAGCCTGGATGGCCGATGGCGATTTGCCCGCCTTCGCGAACCAACTGAGCCTGGCAAGATACGACGACGAAAATCTCATGGCTGAGATCGTAAACTCCCCATCCAAAGGAATCCTCTAGACAAAACGAACTACCAGACCAGTTTCTGTTTTGACCAGGGGGCCGAGTTGAGAAAGTCGGCAACTGCGCTTCCTGGCGGGACGAGTTCGTCACAGGCCTGTCGTATTTCATCACTCAAGCTCATTTCCATGACGGGAACAAGGTCTTTGAGCTGGTCCAGAGTCCTCGAGCCGGCGAGAGGAGCAGTTATATGGGGTTGGTCTTTGACCCATAAGATAGCCAGGTGGGCGGCGAGAATATCAAATTGTTTCGCGAGTTGCACAAATTGTTGCCCAGCATCAACGGCTTTAGGAGTGATACGTTCGGCGTAGATTCCACCACGTTGGTATCGGGCTGTCTTGAAACTTTCGGGGTCGTCGTTATTGTATCGTCCGGCAAGAATGCCCATGGCCAGGGGCGACCAAACGAGAACGGCCAGCCCGGCCCACTCACAGGCAGGAAGTATTTCATTCTCCACTCTTCTGTCGAGGAGATTGTAGGGCAATTGCTCGGAAACCATGCGTGTGAGGCTCGTGAACTCAGCCAGCAAAACCGATTGCACAATCTTCCAGGAGGGAGACGTGGTTGAGCCACAGTATCTGATTTTCCCTTGGCGTTGAAGATCAGTAAGCGCGCCCAGCGTTTCTTCCAACTCTGTTTCCATGCAGACACGATGGGTCTGGTAGATGTCGATGTAGTCGGTTTGCAGGCGCTGAAGTGAATCTTCACAAGCTTTAATGATATGTTTTCGAGAGTTGCCACGGTCGTTGATACCCTTGTTGCCGACC
>JBHIDG010000379.1:0-3241 GCA_046760025.1 Woeseia sp.
CGGATAGTCGGGAAACTCTTTCCTGTACCAGCGATGATGCGCCAGCGCCCGCGGCAGCAGGTTGGCCACCGTGAAGAGCGCAAATGCCGCGCCGGCCGCCGACCAGGTAGCCAGCGCCCAACCCGCCCATTGCAGCATCTCGCCGAGGTAGTTGGAGCAGGAGACCCACCGGTAGAACCCGCCATGAGGAATCCGGTAACCGGACTCTCCCGGTTGCCGCAGTCGGATCAGGACGGCATCGGCCTGCTGGTTGATGGCCCAGCCGGCCAGAAAGAGCACGAGGCCGAAGGCAAAGGGGACTGTTGCAAGCCACGCATCGGCATAATGGCCGAAGTGGGAGATCCAGCGGGCATTGATGTAGGCATTGAGGCAACTGAAGACAAATGCCATGGCTGCGATTGCGACCGGCATGCGCTTGCCGGCTTCGCGCATGCGAAACGGAAAGATAAGGCCGCGGTTCGGGTAATGAAACTGCCATAGAACGAAGAGCGCCAGCACCGCGATGCTCATCGCGTGAGCGCCGATGGCGTACACGGCCGCGAATAACAACACCGCAGGAGACTCCATCACGATCCATCCGATGCGGGCGGGTATGGTCGGGCCCCACCCGGGGCGCAGGTGCCGGCCGTAGGGGGCGTTGACCGACAGCAGCGCGATGAAGGTCGCGCCGGCCAAGCTGATGGTCGTCAGAACCAGGAAGTTGTGAATCTGAAGCTCTGTCACGATGGATTGCGGGGCTGGAGATGCCTAATCATACAGCCGGTTGTCCGGAGTAGCGGACCGGGAATGACTCACGCGCCCGTTACAGATCGACGAGCAATTCAAACTTGCGCCGTGATCGCCATCGGTAGATCTCGAAATCTCGATCGAGCGTGAGGATTCGGCCCGTATCGGCCTGATCGGCCAGATCGACAAGGCACGCATCGGCGAGATCGATCGGTATGTTCCGGTATTTTCTTAACAATTTTTCAATTGCGTCGGCGCGGTCCGCCAGGCGGGCCGGCGTCTGAAATACGCCGTTGGCGAGATTCCTGATCACGGCCCCGGGCGCACCCGGCATGCGCTGTAGCAGGTAACAGGACTCGGCAATGACTGCCTCGCAGGTAATCAAGGGTCCGGGAATATCGGATACGACCTCCACGCATTGCGGATGATGCCGTTCGCTTCGATCGAGCAATGCCACGATCACGCCTGTGTCCAGGAGGACTGGCGTCATCGTCCGAAGTCGCGCATGTGCTTGTCGCTGCTGCCGAGGTCGGGTATGCCCGAGGTGAACTTGCCGAGACCGACGATACGTTTGCATCGCTGCCCGGGGGGCAAATCCGTTTCTCCGAGTGCACGGATCCCGTAACGTACGACTTCCGAATCATTCCAACCGTGACGGCGCTTTAGTCGACGCATGATCTGCCGGGTGTAGCTGTCGAGTCTGGCATGTACTATGTCGTCCATGTATACAATCGTATCAAGGTATACAGTGTGATAAAACCGATTGACACTCGCGACACGCGGCGATCTGCGCGGATTCGGTGCGTTAGGTCAATCCGCGACAGCATCGCCGGCCAATGTGGCTAACAAAACCGGCGTCTGGTCTAATCCGACACGGCGTATAGTGCAGTCGTGCGCATGCCACCGACCTGACGTTTCGGAAATCCTTCACATGCCGACCGTTGGCCAGCTAATAATAAAGAGTCTCATCGCCAACGAGATTGATCGCGTATTCTGCGTGCCCGGCGAGAGTTATCTGGGCCTGCTGGACGCGCTTTACGAATGCCGTGGCGACATCGACACGGTCGTCTGCCGGCACGAGGCAGGCGCGGGGTTCATGGCGCTGGCCGATGCGCGACTCTCAGGCATTCCCGGCGTCGCCTGCGTCAGTCGCGGACCCGGCGCGAGCAATGCCGCCATCGCGGTGCACACGGCCGAGCAGGATGGGGTGCCGTTCCTGTTGTTCGTCGGTGACGTCGCGGCCTGCGACGTCCGGCGGGATGCGTTTCAGGAAATCGATTACGGGCAGATGTACGGCGGCATGGCCAAGTGGACGGCCGTGGCGACCGATGCGGACCGCATGCCCGAAACCATACTGCGCGCGATCCGGGCAGCGACGACCGGTGTTCCCGGCCCGGTGGTCATCTCGGTTCCCGAGGACGTTCTCACCGCCCAATGCGACGCAACGCCGGTCGTGCCGCAGGCGCCCGTCCGGGCGGCCGCGAAGCCGGACGATGTGGAGATTCTGAGACGATGGCTGGGCGAGGCAAGGCGGCCGCTGGTTCTCGCCGGAAGCGGGCTGGAGAGCGATGCGGGCCGGGAAAGCTTGCTCGCGTTCCTGGAGGCCTGGGAACTGCCGGTTGTGGTCGCGTTCAGGCGCCAGGATCTTATTTCCAACGATCACCGTCTGTATGCCGGCGACTTGGGGCTCAGAAATCCGGACGAACAGATGGCGCTGTTCCGGCAGGCCGATCTGCTGCTGGTGCTCGGGGCGCGGCTCTCCGACATAACGACCCAGGGGTACGGGTTTCCCAGCCTCGTCCGTCCGGAGATGAGGCTCGCACACGTGCACCGTGATCCCGCCGTGATCGGGACACATTTTGCGGCGGATCTGGCGATTGCCTGCGACCCGATATCATTGATCGGCACGCTGATGAGCTCGCCTGCTTCGGCGCCCGACGGCCGCGGCCCGTGGATAGAGCGGCTCGGCGAGCAGAGGCGCAAGATCGGCGAGGTGCAGACTGTCGAGTCCCGCGACGGTGTTCCATTCGAGCAGGTCGTCGAGGTCATTGGCAAGAATCTTCCCCGGGACGCCATCGTGACACTCGATGCCGGATCGTTCGGCGCGCCGGCCTACCGGCTCATCCCCTTTGCGCCTCCGCAACGATTGCTGGCGCCGATCTCCGGCGCCATGGGATTCGGGATACCGGCGACGGTTGCCGCGGCATTGCGCTGTCCCGATCGGCCCGTGTTCTGTCTGGTCGGCGACGGCGGCATGCTCATGACGGGCGGGGAACTGGCGGTCGCCATGGACAGGAGACTGGCGCTGAAGGTAATCCTGGCGGACAACAACATGTACGGATCGGTGCGCATCCATCAGGAGCGGGATTATCCGGGTCGAGCCATCGGAACGGCACTCACCAACCCGGACTTCGAGATGATCGGTCGCGCCTTCGGGTTCAACGTGTCTCGTATCGGCGCGGTTGGCGAGCTGGACAAGCTGCCCGCGATCCTCGAGAGTCGGGGGCCGGAGTTT
>JBHIDG010000380.1:0-3239 GCA_046760025.1 Woeseia sp.
GATGGATGGCCGAATTCAGCGCATGCCAGGCGAGCGTGGCGCACTTGACCCGTGACGGAAACTCCCGGACGCCTTCGAGAGCCTCGAGCTTGCCGAGATCGATTCCGTCGATTGTCGCAGCGCTTTCTTTCGGCTGCTCGCCCGCCAGCCGAGCGACCAGTGTTGCGAAATAGCTGAGCGCATCTTTGGTGCTCAGACCGATGACCGTGTCCGTCAGCAGGGACGCGGAGGCAACCGAGATCGCGCAGCCGGATCCTTCGAAGCAGGCATCGCTGATGCGGTTGTCGGCATCGATATGAAAATACATCTTGAGCTTGTCGCCGCATAGCGGGTTGATGCCCTCGGCCGTGTGCGTGGCGTCGGGAAGCTTGCCGAAATGCCGTGGGCTCCGGGCATGGTCGAGTATGAGTTCCCTGTAAAGCTCCCTGAGCTCCTCACTGGACTGGACCATCGATGTCATCCTGAAAAAATTTCCCTGGCCCTGCCGAGGCCTTCGATCAGCGCATCGATATCCTGCTTGTTGTTGTACAGGGCGAGCGATGCGCGCGCCGTTCCCGGGATACCGTAAAAATCCATTACCGGCATCGCGCAATGATGTCCGGTGCGCACGGCGACGCCATGGCGGTCGAGGACGGTGCCGAGATCGTGCGGGTGTATATCGTCGAGCAGGAACGATTGCACGCTGGCTTTCTGCTCGGCCGTGCCGAACAAGCGGATGCCATCGACCGACTCCAGCCGCGAAGTCAGATAGGCCAACAGTTCGTTCTCGTGCATAGCAACCCGGTCCATGCCCACTGATCGCAGGTAGTCCACCGTCGCGCCGAGGCCGACCGCGCCGGAGATGTTGGGTGTGCCGGCCTCGAACTTGTAAGGCAGGTCGTTGTAGGTCGTACCTTCGAATCTGACCTCGAGGATCATGTCGCCGCCGCCCTGGTACGGAGGCATCTCCTCCAGAAGTGCCTCCTTGCCATACAGGATGCCGATTCCGGTCGGGCCGAACATCTTGTGGCCGGAGAACACGTAAAAATCGCAGTCCAGCGCCTGCAGGTCGACCGGCATATGCGGCACCGCCTGTGCGCCGTCCACTATGATCGGGATGTCACGCTCATGCGCCTCGGCGATGAGTCGGGGTAGCGGTAAAATGCTGCCCAGCGCGTTCGATACGTGCGCAATCGCCAGCATTTTGACACGGTCATCGAGCATCGCGACCAGGGTATCCGCCTCGACCTGTCCACGCTGGTCAATCGGTGCGACCAGCAGCTCGGCGCCGGTCTGTTCGCAGACGATCTGCCACGGCACGATGTTCGAGTGGTGTTCGAGATGAGTGATCAGAATCCGGTCGCCGGGTTTCAGGTTCGGCCGGGAGAAGCTCTGGGCGACCAGGTTGATCGACTCCGTTGTGCCGCTGGTGTAGACCACTTCACGTCTGGAGCGGGCATTAACGAAGCGCGCAATCCGGTCACGCGCACCTTCGTATGCCCCGGTCGCCCGATTGCTGAGCGTGTACACTGCACGATGAACATTTGCATGGTCGTGGCGCTGATAGTCGGCGATCGTGTCGATCACGATGGCTGGTTGCTGTGATGAAGCTGCACTGTCAAGGAAGACCAGCGCATGATCGTTGACGCGTTGTTCGAATACCGGGAAGTCGCCTCGGCAGCTTGAGATGTCGAAGACGCCGTCCCCGATATCTGACACTCTCATGTTCTGCTTGCTCATGGGACCTCACCATCGATCAATGCGTTCAGGCGACGATCGGTTATCGTTCCGATGAGGTCATGCGCCTGCGGTACCGGAGACGCCGACAGAATCCGTGCGGCGAAAGCCCGGGTCAGGAGTTGCGACGCCTCGTCGCGGTCGAGGCCTCGTGAGCGGAGATAGAAGAGGGCGGCCCTGTCGAGCTGGCCGACCGTCGCACCGTGCGCGCATTTCACGTCGTCCGCGTAAATCTCCAGCTCCGGCTTGGTGTCGATTTCCGCCGTCTCCGATAACAGCAGATTGTGATTCGACTGCTCCGCATCGGTGCCGTCCGCACCCTCGTGAACGATTACCTTGCCGTTGAATACACAACGCGCACGACCGCTCAGTATGCCGCGGTATTCTTCCCTGCTGACCGCGGGGCCTGTGCGGTGGTCTATGCGAGTGTGGTTGTCGATGTGTTGCCGGTCACCGGCCAGATAGAGGCCATGCAGAGTGGCGGTCGCACCCGGACCCCGGAGGTCGACAAAAACGTCGTTACGGATCAACGAACCGCCGAAATCGAAGCTCGCGTAATCGAGCTGAGCGTCCTTCTCCAGTGCGGCGATCAGCCTGCCGACCTGGAGATGGGTCCCGGCCCTTTCCTGCACGCGTACATAGCCGACCCGGGCGCCGCTGTCGACGATCAGCTGGATGACGGTGTTCGCAAACTGCGGGTCCGGTCCCGTGGAGACATGAGCTTCAATGATGTCGATTTCCACGCCGGCTTCGACATCGATAATGAGCCTCGCCTGGGTGAGGTTGCCGGGTTCGTCGACAAGCAGGAAACCCAGCGGCCTGGCCGAATCGGCGCTCGCCTGAATGGTCGCTCGCAGGCCGTCCTGTAACAGTGCCGCGTTGAAACTCGTCATCTGGTCGTTGGCAATGATTGACGCAGTCCTCGCATTGTCACTGAGCTTCGCGACGTCGATGCCTGGAAACGAGACGAACTCCGCGGTGCCGTTTGCGATGAGAATCCAGTTTGCATCGACATTGTCACGAATACTGCTGACCGCGCGTTCGGCATCGCTGCTCAGCGTTGCCTCGGTCGTTGTGGGAGACCCGCTTTCCAGCCAGGCGTTGCTCAGATCGATTGCCTGCTGGAGGTTCGTGTATTTCCAGTCCTCGTCCCGCAACGTCGGGAAGCCGTGTTCCGAGAACTGCGCCAGGGCCGCCTTGCGAACGGGCGCCAGCGCGTCTTGCGGCAGTCGATTGACGGCCGCCGCGAGCAGATCGCTTGCAATTATGGTCATCTGCCTGACGCCTCTCGCACCCAGTCGTAGCCCTTTTCCTCGAGCTGCAGCGCCAGTGACTTGTCGCCGGATCGAGCGATTCGGCCTCTCGACAGCACGTGGACGAAGTCCGGAACGACGTAGTCGAGCAGGCGCTGATAGTGGGTAACGAGCACGATCGCGCGGTCCGGACTGCGCAGTGCATTGACGCCTTCGGCCACCGCCTTCATTGCGTCGATGTCGAGACCAGAGTCAGTTTCATCGAGTACC
>JBHIDG010000381.1:0-3230 GCA_046760025.1 Woeseia sp.
GCAGGATGTCTTTATCAAGGCTTACCGCGCGATGGCTGGCTTTCGGGGGGACAGCGCCTTCTATACTTGGCTTTATCGGATTGCAGTCAATACGGCGAAAAATTACCTGGAGTCGCAGGGACGCCGGCCGCCTAACTCGGACATCGGCATCGAAGGCCTCGAGGTGCTGGAGGGTGTTGATAGGCTTCGGGATCTCGCGACCCCGGAAAGGAATGTACTAACTGACGAGATTGCCGATACCGTTGGCAGGGCTATCGACGGGCTTCCAGTGGATCTTCGCACGGCGATTACCCTTAGGGATATCGAAGGACTGAGTTACGAGGAGATTGCGCAGATTATGGACTGCCCGATCGGGACCGTACGCTCGCGCATATTCCGGGCGCGCGAAGCAGTCGACAGGGAACTCAAACCGCTGCTCGAAAAATGACGGCCATTGCCTTTAATCCATATTAACGGGGTTTATGCGAGATGAAAGAAAGTTTGTCTGCAATGATGGACGCCCAACTCAGCGAGGCTGAGCAGGCCCGTGTGCTGGCGGCGGTTTCACATGATCCGGAGCTAGGCAAGACCTGGGAGCGTTACCACCTGATCCGCGCTGTGCTCAGCAAGGAGTTGGGGTCTGTGGTGCCCACCGGCCTGAGCGACCGGATCGCAGACCGCATCCGGGACTTGCCGCCACCGATCAGCTCCGGCGTGTACGCTGCCGGTCGCGGGCGATCGGTCGCAAAATGGGTTGGCAGTTTGGCACTAGCGGCTTCCGTCGCGGCGGTGGCGATATTGGGTGCACAGTGGTTTGCCCCACACGAGCGACAACCGCTGCCGCAGGTGGCCCAACAGGGCGAATATATCCGTGCCGGCACCACGCGCTGGGATACGGATGAACCAGAGGTAGCCAAGGCGCTAAATGTGTATCTGGTCCAACATAGTGAATTCACTCCAACCTCTGGGATGAACGGCGTGTTCTCTTATGTACGCGTAGTCGGCTACGATAACGGTCAATGAGAGTGGCCGACCCGCGCGTTTGCACGATCGTTGTTGTGCTGCTTACCCTTAGCCCTGCTGCTGAGGCTGCGGATCCCGCCTATGACTGGCTTATGAAGATGAGCCAGGCTACCCGCAAGCTCAGTTATGATGGGACTTTTGTCTATCAACATGGCGCCCAACTTGAGGCAATGCGCATTATTCATTGGGTCGATAAGGGCGCGGTGCAGGAACGTCTGGTGTCGTTAAATGGTGCGGCGCGTGAGGTGATACGGGACGATCAGCAGGTGATGTGCTATCTGCCCGATCGCAAATCGGTGGTCGTCGAGCATCGACTGGGTCGGGAGAAGAGCTTTCCGGTCATTCTGCCGGAACGCGTCAAGGATCTTAAGAAGAACTATGTCATTGAGCTAAGCAAGCCCGGCCGCGTCACCGGTCGAGCAGCCCAGGTCGTGCTTATCAAGCCGCGCGACGATTACCGTTATGGTTACCATTTGTGGGCGGACACTAAATCCGGTTTGTTGCTCAAGGCCGATTTGGTCGACCACATGGGCAATACCCTGGAGCAGTTTATGTTCACGCATGTGGATATCGGTGGGACTATTGAGCCGATGGATCTTCAGCCCGGGATGGCGATCGAAGAGTTAGCCTGGTATTGGGGCAAAACGATGGAAACGTCGGAAGCACAACCGATAGCCGAGTGGTCCGCGGGTCGACTCCCAAGCGGCTTTGTGCTGGCGAACCGGATCATGCGCAAAAACCCCACTCGCAACCGTCCAGTGCAACATCTGGTGTATTCAGACGGCCTCGCCGCTGTGTCGGTGTTTGTCGAAAAAATGGATAAGAATGGCGCGGCTTCTACTATGGTCGGAGCAAGTAGCATGGGTGCTGTACACGCCTATGGTAACATGGTGAATGACTACCAAATCATCGTCGTCGGTGAGGTCCCTGCGACAACGGTTCAGCTGATCGGCGAGTCCGTATCCGCCGCGCCCTGAATAGGATGGACTGCGGCGTCGAACACTCGCATCTTCCTTCGTGGCCCAATTCTTCCTTTATGTGTTGCTATCCCATTCTGTGAGGCGTGGTAACGAGCGTTGTGCCGATGGCGTCGCGTGCGTATACCCCTCAGGAGTATTCAAGCGGCGCGCCAATAGGCTATGATTATGTATGTTTCACCGATTCATGGTTATTGAACAAACGGGCGCAGCAGGCGCCTTTTTCTTGTTTGCTGACCTGAACGATAGCGGCTGCAGCCCCGGCTTGGTGGAGCTTACAGCGCGGGCAACCGCATGAGTGGCGAACACCACAGCTTAATTCGCAATTTTTCGATCATCGCGCATATCGATCATGGCAAATCCATGCTTGCTGACCGGTTCATTGAGCTGTGTGGCGCGTTAGCCGACCGGGAAATGGCCGACCAGGTGCTGGACTCGATGGAGCTAGAACGCGAGCGTGGCATTACCATCAAGGCGCAGAGTGTCGCGCTTGATTACATCGCTCGCGATGGCAAGACGTATCGTTTAAACATGATCGATACGCCTGGGCATGTAGACTTTTCTTACGAAGTGTCACGTTCGCTGACAGCTTGTGAAGGTGCCTTACTGGTCGTGGATGCGGGGCAGGGTGTGCAGGCGCAGACAGTGGCGAATTGTTACACGGCGTCTGAGTTGGACCTCGAGATCCTGCCAGTTTTGAATAAAATTGACCTTCCGATAGCCGATCCGGAACGGACGATCGTAGAGATCGAGGAAATCATCGGCATCGAGGCGCAGGATGCAATTCGCGCGAGCGCGAAGACTGGCGACGGCGTGCAGAACATCCTAGAGGCTATTGTTACGCGCATTCCTGCACCCAAAGGAGATCCGGACGCATCCTTGCAAGCACTTATTATTGATTCGTGGTTTGACAATTACCTCGGCACGATCTCGCTGGTACGGGTCATGCAGGGCACCCTGCGCGCAAAGCAACGAATACGCCTGATGGCCACCGGGCGACAGTATGTAACCGAGCAGATCGGCATATTTACGCCCAAACGGCGAACGGTGGGTCATTTGCGGGCTGGACAGGTGGGTTACGTCATAGCTGGGGTGAAGGATATCCGTGGGGCGCGGGTCGGCGACACGATCACGAGCGTGGAGCGTCCGGCTGCTGCACCGTTACCTGGGTTTGAGGAGATAAAACCACGGGTATTTGCCGGCCTCTATCCGGCGGACTCCGGCGACTACGACGCATTTCGGGATGCACTG
>JBHIDG010000382.1:0-3224 GCA_046760025.1 Woeseia sp.
TTGGATACTCCGCGGCCAACTCGGCCTGCATCGCGATCGATTGCGATCCCTGACCGGGAAAAACAAAGGCAAGCGTCAAATTATTCTCCGTTCTTGTGTCGCTTGAAGTGGCCGCGGATTATAGCAGCAGCGGCGATGGCTCCCGCTAGCACCCCGTAAAGATGCGCATTGACGACGACTTCACCGCCCGCGGATTCTTCCGAGCCGGGTAGTGGCCCCACCAGTTGTTCGACGGTGATTTTCGCAAGAATGACAATTGCGACGATCACCATCTCGCGCGGCGCGGCCTTCAGCCCGCCGACGATTCCAGCAGCCAGCATTGCGTGTAACAAACCGGACATGCCTACGTACCAGACGAGTTCATGGTCGAAGTACAACAGTCCTGCATCGACGCCTGCGATTGATACGACGATCACGAGCAGCCACTGCCTGAGCTCGAAATGCATGCCGACGAGCAGCCACACCAGTATGAGTCCGAGTCCGTTGAGTATGTAATGACTGATTCCTAGGTGAACGAAATGTCCGCTCAGCAGGCGCCAGATCTCGCCATCGAGAATTGCCGCGCGATCGAGGCGCAGGCCGGCGCGACCCGGGTCGCCGAATAGTTCCAAGATCCCACTGGAGGCGATTAATACGGCAGGCAGCTGCCACAGGGAAACACGCCGCGGAATGGTAAAGCTCGAGCGATTACGATCTTGGCCTAACCCCATGTTTGATATACTGGCGTTTAATCTGCTTGTGAGTCAACGCGGAGCAATCCAGTGATACAACGCGGTTTCACGCTGATCGAGATCATGGTCGTCGTGATCATCCTGGGAATCCTCGCGGCTATCGTGGCGCCGAACGTCATCGGCAGAATCGATGATGCACGAGCCGCAAGGGTCCAGCAGGACTTGCGCGGTATCGAGAGCGCATTGAAATTCTATCGGCTGGACAATTTTGCCTACCCGACCAGCGAGCAAGGGCTCGAGGCGCTGGTGACCAAACCGGCTGATCCGAACATCAGGAACTGGAAAGACGGAGGTTACCTCGACCGGCTGCCCAAGGATCCCTGGGGCAATGCCTATCAGTATCTCAGTCCGGGGAACAACGGTGAAATCGACGTCTACACGCTCGGTCGGGACGGCCGTCCGGGTGGTGAAGGCGTCGATGCCGATATAGGAAACTGGGACCTGGAGTAATATGGCCGGTCGCGACAGCGGCTTCACACTGATCGAAGTACTGGTCGTCGTCGTGATCATCGGTATCATCAGCGCAGTCGTCGTGATTGGTCTGGGCAATGTCGGCGACGACCGTGATCTTCAGCGCGAAGCGAGGCGTCTCACGACGCTGATCGAAACGGTTTCGGACGAAGCGGCGCTTCAGGGTCGGGACTTCGGACTGGAATTTCTTCAAACGGGTTACCGGTTCGTCGAGTACGATGTCCTGACCGATCGGTGGGCTGAGGTTTTCGACGACGAAATCATGCGGCCGCGGTCTTTGGCCGCGGAGACGGAATTCGAATTGTTCCTGGAGGACAGGCGTGTGCTCCTGGAAGTCGATGCGGCTGACATCGCACGCCAGGACGATGGGGATGTCGCTGAAGCGGATTACCTGCCACACGTTCTCATCCTGTCGAGCGGAGACCTGACACCCTTCGAACTCGAACTCGTCCGCCTGACGGACCGCGCCAGAATTGGGCTGAGCATAGCGGCGGATGGCGAAATCAGGCTAGGCAACGATGACGACGAACAGCCTTAGGAAATTCGGCGGCTTTACCCTTGTCGAGGTCATGGTTGCAATGGCCATAGCGGCACTCGGGCTTGCTGCCGTAGCCGCGGCAGTCAGCCAGATGGTCGACGCCGGCGGCGCCATGCGCCAACGGACCTACGCGAGCTGGGTAGCGCATAACAAGATCACAGAATTGCGCCTCGCAAACGTCGTACCCGAAGTCAGCGAGACCTCGGGTGACGTCATGTTCGCCGATCGCGAGTGGCTCTGGCGGGCGACAATTTCGGAAACAGGCGTCGAAAACCTGTTCCGTGTCGACGTACGGGTCGGACTTCCCGACGGTCAGGAAAATATCCGTACGGTCACGGGTTTCATTGGCGAGCCCGGCGTCCCGGGCCAGAGCAATCTGGTCTGGGTACGAAACTCCCTCGCCGTCGGTGAAAGCAAATGATGATTTTTTCCGGAGATCAACGTGCGTTCACGCTGATCGAGGTGCTGGTCGCGCTTGCAATATTCGGCATCCTGGCGGCGTTCGCATACGGCGCTTTGAACCAGACGATTATCAGCGCGGAGATGCTCAACGAGCGAATGGATCGCCTGCAGGCCATTCAAAAGAGTATGCGTTTTCTCAGCCAGGACTTTATTCAGCTTTCGCCCCGGCCGGTGCGCGACGAGCTCGGTGATTCGATGGACCCCGCTCTCATGACCGGATTTCGTTCGGAATTTGCGCTCGAACTGACCCATGGCGGCTGGAGCAATCCTGCCGTATTGCCGCGGGGAACGCTGCAGCGCGTGGCATACAGGCTGGAAGACGACGAACTCTTGCGATATTACTGGACGGTGCTCGACCGCACGCTGGTCAACGAGCCCAACGGCGCGACAATTCTCGACGGTGTGGAGAGTCTCGTGATTCGATATCTGCTCGACAGCGGCGACTGGACGGAACAATGGCCGACACCGGCCATGCCGGGACCGCTGGGCCTGCGCCAGAGGCCGAGGGCAGTCGAAATCCTGTTGACGCTTGCCGACGAAGGCGAAATCCGGCGAATCGTCGAGATCGCGCCATGAGAGGACGCAGGACAAATCGCGGCGTGGCGTTGATAACCGCAATGCTCATCACGGCGCTGGCCGGCATGGTGGCCGCCAACCTCGCCTGGGATAACGCCCTGGATATCCGTCGCACGATGGTGCTGCTGAATCACGAACAGGCGGTACAGGTCGCACTCGGCGCGGAGAGCTGGGTAATCGGCATCCTGCATCAGGACCTGATGGACAGCGAAACGGATCATCTCGGCGAAATCTGGGCGATCGAATTGCCCGGCCTGCCGATCGACGGCGGCGACCTGACCGGAAGTGTTCAGGATCTGCAGAGTCGCTTTAACGTAAATAACCTGATTGACGACAACGGCGAGGTAGTTGAGGAATCGCTGGAACGCTTTCAACGATTATTGAAGGCCCTCGATCTCGATCCGCGCTTCGCCGGACTGGCCGCCGACTGGATCGACGGCAACATC
>JBHIDG010000383.1:0-3202 GCA_046760025.1 Woeseia sp.
TGGATGTCGGCACATCTCCTGTAAGTGTCTATGGCTTCATCGCGTCGTCCCCGGATTCTCAGAAGGTGACCCCGGCCGAGCAGGGCGGATGGCTCATCCGGCTCGAGCTCCAGGCATTTCTCATAGGCGGCAAGCCCCTCGGCTGTGAGGCCGAGAATCGACAACGTATTGGCGAGCGCGAGCTGATGCGAGTGGTTCGAGGGATCGAGCTCGATCGCCTTCCGGAACAGCCCGGCTGCCTCGGGCAGGCGGCTCCGGTCGACGAGGAAGCGACCCAGATCATGGTAAGCGGCCGGTTGCTCCGGCGTCGACCTGGCGATCTTTCGCAAGAGACCTTCCGCGATGACATATCGCTTGTCGGCTGTCGCGATCCGCGCGAGCAATCTGAGGGCCTCGATATTGTCGGGTTCCTTTTCCAGTATCGCGTCGCAAGTATCTTCCGCCTGCTGCCGCTTATCCATTTGCAACTGCGCGTTGGCAAGACCGAACAGAGCAGACACCTGTCCCGGATCGAGCTGCGCCGACTTCTCGAAACATGTTGCTGCCTTGTCCGGTTTGTCCTGGCTCAGATACAGCGTGCCGAGGTCCTCGTGTGGCTTTGCAAAGGTCGGCGCCAGCTCGATTGTGCGCGTCAAAACTGTTTCGGATTCATCGATCTTCTGCCGTTTGAAGAGTATGGCGCCAAGCATGCCGAGTATGTTTATGTTCTCGGGTTCTTTCTCGATGACCTCCCGGCAGAGCTGCTCGGCCTGCTCGATCTGCCCGCCGCGGACGAAGTGGAGAACGCTTTCCATCGGGTCTTGTGATTCAGGCGTGTTGCTCATCCGGTTTCGCCCGCTAGGAAGTCAGATTTGCTGTGCGGATTAGATCGGGAATCACGGCGAGGTTAGCGCCCGGCACGATGGTCGTGCCCGAGACGCCCGGAATCTCTGCCAGCTCTTGCAAATGCTCTACGCAGATCTTGATGCCTTCTTTATCCGAATCGACGGATTGATCTAGACGGTCAATGATCGCATCGGGAATTTGCGCGTTACGCCAGTTGTCACGCAGCCAGCATGCGGCTTCCGCCGACGGAAGCAATGCGGTGCTGGCGATCACACTGACGTGTCGGATTAGCTTGTTGGCGACCAGGTGTTTCATATAACGCCGCAACAAATCCATATCCATGCACACCGGCATCTGGACAAATTGCGCGCCGGCATCGATTTTGGCGATCAATCTGTTTGGAACCCAGTCCGGATCAGGGTCGTGTAGTGTTACGGCGCCACCGATAAAGAAGTCCGAAAACGCGCCCACCTCTTCATCCGATTTCATGGTCATCGCCGTGGCGATGAGCTCGGTCGCCGTCAAATCGAGCATGACCTTGGGTCTGGGCTTTATCTTTTTCGGCACCTTGTGTCCCCGTACGAGCAACAAACTCGTGACACCCAGGGCTGCGGCACCAAACAGGTCATTCAACAAGGCGATTCGATTCCTGTTTCTACAGCTCAGTTGCATTATGGGGTCGACACGGTTCTGTACCAGCAACACCGACGCTGCCAAGGTCGACATATGGAGCATGCCGAGTTGGTTGTCGGTCACGAGAACTGCATCTACGTGATTCCGCAGCAGTTTGGCCTTCTCCCGAATCGCCGCTGCATCGGTCTCGGGTCGGAGGCCCAGCCTGACTGTAACAGCGAAATCCCGGGTTCGAATTGCTTCTCTGAATGTCTTCAAGCGGTTGCCGTTCTGCCATACAGACTTGGTGCTCCAGAGGGTAGTGCCTTACCAAATCGTGCACAAGACCACCGGCCTACAGGCGATGCTGGCGTTTCAGTATGAGCTGTGATGAACTCTCGATCGTCTGGATGCAGGTTCAGGGAGAAAGAATAATCGATCCACTCGAACAAAAGGACTGTTTCGATCAGGCGCTGGGCTCCTTAAAGTCGGGCGATGCGAAGACGGCGGCCAGTGTCTGTGATGCCGGCCTGAAAGCGTTTCCGGGTGACGGCAATCTCCTCTGTCTGGCCGCCAAGGCGAACTTGGCATTGAAGCGATTTATCCAGGCCAGGGACTTCATCGAAGAGGCGATCAGGCTTTATCCGGATTTTGCGGATGCCCACGAGACGTTCGGTGATCTGCTTTTCGTACAGGGCCATGGCGATGCTGCGATCCAGGCCTACAAGCAGTCGTTGCGGCTGGATCCGACCCGCTCCGAGCTGCGCCGGAAACGCGATCGAATACTCGAGATGGCCGTGAAGGGCGAGGGTGCACCCGCCGAGACTTCGAGACTCGCAGGGAGACTGCCACAGCGACGCATGGACTTTCAGGACGAAATTGCAAAGGCCATCACATACGAGAACGAAGGCGAGCAGAACAAGGCCGAAGACATCTACCGCGACATACTCAAGCGCGACCCGGACCACGTCGAAGCTGCCCGACTGCTGGCTGCGATCGCCGTGAAACACGATCAGCACAGAGAGGCCGAAGTATTTCTGCTGCGCGCAGTCAAGAACGCGCCGGACTACGGGCGGGCGTGGGTTGATCTGTGCAACGTCCAGCGTGAACTCGAGAAGTTCGAGGAGGCAGAGAAAAGTGCCAATGAGGTACTTCGCCTGGGATCCGACATGGCAGAGTCACACATGGTGCACGCCGGCGTTATGGGCATGGCCGGGCGCCATGAGGAGGCGATCGCAAGTTACGCCAAAGCCCTCGAAATCGACGACAGTAAGTTCGGCGCGTTGTCAGCAATGGCGCATCAATTGAAAACGATCGGCCGTCAAGACGAAGCAATTGTGAAGTATCGGGAGAGCATCGCGAAAAAACCGGACCATACGGAAGCGTATTGGAGCCTCGCCAACCTGAAGACATACCGTTTCGAGGAATCCGAAATCGAAGCCATGGAGGCATTACTCGCCGACGCGGACCTCAAGGATGAATCGCGTGTCCATCTTTACAACGCGCTTGGATTTGCCTACGAGTCGCGCGGGGACTGTGACAGGGCTTTCAGCAACTTCGACCTGTGCAGCACGATGAGGCGCCAGGCTGAGTCTTATGACCCGGTCCAGACAGAGGATCAATTCGATCGCACTATCGAGATCTTTGATGGGGAGTTCGTGCGTTTGCGATCGGGTGATGGTTGCGCTGATGATTCACCGATCTTCATCGTGGGACTGCCCCGGTCGGGATCGACGCTGCTGGAGCAGATTCTGTCCAGCCACGA
>JBHIDG010000384.1:0-3185 GCA_046760025.1 Woeseia sp.
ATCGCGGTCGCCCCGTAGGCTGCAAACATGTCGCCGAGTTGGGTATTGGTGATGTCGAATGCCTCGAGCATCGTCGGGCGAAAGAAGCGCTGCGTATGAAACGGCAGCCCGTAAATCATTTCGCCGGCAAAAATCAGCGCGGTAATCCTGAGAAGTCGGGCCACAATGATCGCATTCTACGAAATTCCGGGGACAGTTCACTTAATTGTCGTGGCCCCCGGAAGTCTTTCACTTGATCGTCGGCCGGCAGCGGCTTCAAGTTGCTCAGGAAAACCGCCGATCAGAAAAAAACCAGGCAGCGGGTCTCGATACTCTCGCGCGGTGGTGCATCCGCGGGCGCAGTGGGGTCTTCGAACGACGTGTGAATCGTGAAACGAGCGCGACCGGTCGTTTCCGAATCGAAGGTCTTGAACAGCAACGCCTCGTCCATCTGCATCTCGGGGAAGTAATACCAGCGCTGCCCGGGATGAAACAACGCCACCTGGATCTCTCCAATGCGCTCCTCGGCCCGGCGTTCGACGGACACCAGGTCGGCAGGCCTCACCGTCGCGGCATCGCAGAGCGTCAGCGGATGATTCAAAACAGGCCCACCGATGGGGCGCCACACGTTGACGATGGCAAAACGCTCTTTCAACAAGCGCTCGGCCTCATCCGGGTCATCGGCGAAGTGATCACGCAGCCGCTTGATGCCCGAGCGCGCGGTGTAATCGTTGTGAACGATGTCCGCCGCTTCACGAACCTGCTTTTCTTTTTGCCGTTCGAGAGAAGTCGAGCGATGAGTGTCGTCAAAGATCTCGATACGCGACGGACCCAGAACCTCCATAAGCAGCGCTTTCACTTCCTCGTGGTAGGGTCCCTCGATCTGCTCGTCATGATGGAAGTCCTCGACGGCAGTGCCGGATGACACCAGCCTGAACCCCTCGACATCCAGACTGGCAGCCGGCTTGTCAAGACGGGCGTCGTGAATACACACCTCGTGCATCGTGAAATTACCAACGTGCTCGGTCTCGTCACCGCCACCCTTGGAGGGAATGTAGAGCAGAGGCTCATCGAGATCAGCCAGAAATTTCAAACTTGCTTGCATTCCGGGGACAGTTTACTTATTTTTTTTTGGCCCGGGTCGCTTTTTCTTCAGTCGCCGACCGGTAATGGATTCCAGGTGCTCGATAAAGGATTTTGAACCAGCGGGTCGCCCCGTGCGGCTGTGCAAGCGTATCTTGTCCCGAGATACGCCTTCATCCTCCGTCAAAAGGTATCTCGACCAGTCGGCGACTCGTCGCAACATGGGTTCGACGATGACGACAATATCGTCCCTGCCAAGCAAGTGTGCATGTGCACTGGACCATCGCCACTCCTGTGGCTGACGGCACAATTGGGCCCTGACGGGGTTAAGCTCGACATAGCGGACGGTCGCCATTAAGTGGCGCTCATCCATAACGAATGAGTGAAAACGCTCTTGCCACAAATGGCCGCGCCAGCCTTCTCGGGAGTTGATCATCCGCGAATATTGTCGATGTGCAACGCTGAAGACCTGCGCCAGCCCGTCCTCGTGTACCGGCACGGCAACGATGTGGACATGATTGGGCATCAGGCAATAAGCCCAGATGTCTACACCAGACTCATCTTTTGCTTCGGCAAGCAATTTCAAGTATGCCCGGTAATCGGCATCTGAGAAAAACGTTTTCTGGCGCCGATTACCGCGCTGTGTAACGTGGTGCGGGTAATGAGGCACGACAACTCTGGCCATACGCGCCACTGGTCTGGCCCCACGAGACATAGGTCAATCCGAATTGCCAGGCATGATCAGACAACCCGGCACACATCGGCAACGCACAAATTTCTGGTGTCAATCGAATTTCTGGGATAGAGATAAGTAAACTGTCCCCGGAACTGAATGAGGGGACAGTTCACCTATCTCCCTAACCAGCACCACCGGTCTGTCGCCGGGTCAATTAAGTAAACTGTCCCCTTAATTCGGCGGCGTTTTTGTTTCCGCGCCGTCCGCCGCCTCGTAGGTGCGGCCGAACCCCGTCAGCGCGGCGATCAGCATGACGGCGGCCAGGAACCAGCCGTGCAGCACGAACGGCCAGACCTCGGTCGGCGGCACCACCTGCACGAAGTCGTACTGCGATTCCAGGGTGCGGATCGTCTGATAGCCGATCAGCACCCCGCCGCCCCACGGGAAGATGTAGCCCAGCGCCGAGGTCACGGCATCCAGCAGGTTGGCCCGCCGGTACGGGTGCAGCCTGAAGCGCTTGCCCAGTCTCGAGATGACGGGCCCGGCGGCGATCTCGGCGGCGGTATTGATGGTGATGAACACATTGAGCGAGAAGACGATGCCCCACATCGCCGCCTCGGCCCGCGCTACCGATTCCCTGGCGAACCTCTTCAGCCCGTCGATCAGCGCATCGAGCGCGCCGCCGAGGCGCATCAGGTGCCCGCCGGCGACGATCAGCAATATCAATATCGACAGCCCCAGGTAACCGGCGATGCCGTCCACCAGCGCGCCCCCCACCGTATCGGTGGCCGGGTCGAAGTAGAGGATGGCCTCCGCCGGCGCAAGTCCCAGCAGGAGTTCCACGAATACGGCCGTCACGATGCCCCAGGTCAGGGCGACGACGATGTGATTGCCCTTGAGGGCCAGGAAGATCACCAGCGCGAACGGCACTAAGAGCGCCAGGCCATCCGGTCTGGCTGTTTCTGCGAGCAGCTCGGCCGCCCGGCCACGATCGGCTTCCAGGGCATCGCCGCCGAACAGCGTGAACAGCAAAAGCGCCGGTACTGCTGCAGCCACCGCGTACTTGACCCGCGAGCGCACCACGCCCGGGATATCGGTCTCCTGGGTGGTCGCCGAGACCACCGTGGTGTCGGACACCGGCGCGAGGTTGTCGCCGAAAGCCGCACCGGAGAGGATCGCGGCGAACAGCCACACCGGATCGGCGCCCAGGATCAGCCCGGCCGGAAACATCAGGGTGCAAAACGCCACCGCCGTGCCGTAACCGGTACCCACCGCCGTGCCGAAGGTCGCGGCCAGCACGAAGGTCGCGCCGACAAAATACCCGCCCGTCGCGTTCGACTGACCCCCCAGCCACACGAGCCCGTCGACCAGCCCGCCGACCCGCAAGACCTGCGCAAACATCCCGGCCCAGAACCAGGCCACAATCGTCACGGTCGCCACCGGGTTC
>JBHIDG010000385.1:0-3180 GCA_046760025.1 Woeseia sp.
CTTGTATGTGGATTTTTGACAAGATGGAAGGTATTCTGGTCTATCTTACAGGAGAAAGAAAGGAAGCTTCATTTTCATTAACAAGAAACAAAAAAATGTTCGAAGAAGTTGTATGCTGGAGCGGTTCTGGCGTGACGCCCGGGTCGAGCGCATCTGGGACGGGACCTCCGAGATCCAGCGCCACATCATCAGTCGTGAGCTACTCCGGCCGCTCGGAGGGTGACAGAAGAGATGAACAGAAATCCAATCAGAACCCGTGTCGAGGGCGGCATACTTGAGGTGATCATCGATCGCCCGAAGGCAAATGCCATCGATTTCGCGACCAGCAGGATCATGGGCAAAGTATTTGCGGATTTTCGTAACGACCGGAATCTGCGGGTCGCGATCGTCAGCGGTGGCGGTGACAAGTTCTTCTCGGCCGGCTGGGACCTCAAGGCCGCGGCGGACGGAGAATCCGTGGACGGCGACTACGGCGTCGGGGGATTCGGCGGCATGCAGGAACTCGAAGATTTCAACAAGCCGGTGATCTGCGCCGTGAACGGCATCTGTTGCGGCGGCGGCCTCGAGATCGCGCTCTGCGCCGACATCATACTGGCGGCGGAGCACGCTAGGTTCGCACTGCCGGAGATCAATTCCGGAACGGTCGCCGATGCGGCCTCGATCAAGCTGCCGAAGCGCATCCCGTATCACATCGCCTTGGAAATGCTGCTGACCGGCCGCTGGATCGACGCATCGGAGGCGAACCGCTGGGGATTCGTGAACGAGGTCGTGCCGGCCGATCAGCTCATGGACCGCGCCCGGGAACTCGCGCGACTGATCGAATCCGGCCCGCCCCTGGTTTACGCCGCGGTCAAGGAAGTCGTCCGCGAGGCGGAGAACATGAAGTTTCTCGATGCCTTGCACAAGATCACCAGACGCGAGTTCAAGACGGTCGATGTACTCTATTCCAGTGAAGACCAGCTCGAAGGTGCGAGAGCCTTCGCCGAGAAGCGGGACCCCGTCTGGAAAGGAAAATAGGGGTCCCGCCGAAACGGCATGAGTGCCAAGGCCGCACTTGAACGATTACTGAAGCCGAAGACCGTGGCGGTCTTCGGTGGCGATGACGCCGCCAGGGTCATCGAACAGTGTCGTGCAGCCGGCTTCGACGGCGAGGTCTGGGCGGTCAACCCGAAGCGACGGGAACTGAACGGCGTGCCCTGTTTCGACACGGTCGCCGATCTGCCGGCGGCGCCCGATGCCAGTTTCTTGGGCACCCCACCGGCAGCCTCGGTGGAAATCATTCGCGATCTTGCGGCGATTGGCGCCGGTGGTGCGGTGTGCTATGCGGCCGGGTTCGCAGAGGCCGGCGCCGAAGGCGCCAGATTGCAAGATCGACTGCGTGACGCAGCCGGTGTCATGGCGATTATCGGACCGAACTGCCACGGCTTTCTGAATTACTTTGACGGTGTAGCGCTGTGGCCGGACAATCATGGCGGCAGGCGTGTCGATCGCGGAGTTGCACTGGTACTGCAAAGCGGCAACTTCGGCATCAACATGAGCATGCAGCTACGCAGCCTCGATCTCGGCTACGTGATTACCATCGGCAACAAGTCATCGCTCGATATTCACGACTTCATCGAGATGCTGCTCGACGATCCACGCGTCACGGCGATCGGATTACACATAGAAGGAATCGGTTCCGTCCATGCGTTTTCCGCGGCAGCCATAAAAGCGCTGGCGCAGGGAGTTCCGATCGTTGCGATCAAGACCGGCAGCTCCAAGCGGGGCGCGGAGTTGACCATGAGCCACACCGCCTCCCTGGCCGGGTCCGCGAGATTGTATTCGGCGCTTTTCGACCGTGTCGGCATCGCGCAGTGCGAGACGATTCCACAATTCCTCGAAACGCTGAAGTTCCTTTCGACTGTCGGGGCTCTGCCAGGCAAGAGGCTGGGGTCGATGAGTTGTTCCGGCGGCGAAGCCTCCCTGATTGCCGACTGCGCGGAATCACTCGGGCTCGACATGCCGGAGTTGTCCGACGCGTCCGCTGCCAGGCTTCGCGACATACTCGGCCCGATCGTGCATATCTCGAACCCGCTCGACTATCACACCTATGCCTGGAGCAATTACGAGCAACTGAAATCGTGTTTCACCGCAATGCTCGAGAGCTGCTTCGATTGCGCAATGCTGGTGCTGGACTATCCGTTGACCGAAACGGCTGATACGGCAAACTGGGAAACTACCGAGCGGGCATTGATCGATGCGGCAGCCGCGACCGGTCAGCGCGCCGTCATCGTCGCCACACTTCCGGAGACTTTGCCGGCTGACGTTCGTACCCGGCTGCTCGAGGCTGGTATCGCACCCATGCAGGGTATCCACGAGTGTCTGTTTGCGATAAAGGCCGCGGCGTCTGTCGGAAAGGCACAGGCTTGCGTCGGCAATATCCACCCGGTGGCCGAACCGGAGCCGGTCCGTGGTCCGGTCACTGTGCTCAATGAATACGACAGCAAGGCGGAACTCGCCGATTTCGGGCTGGTAATCCCGGAGGGACGGATATGCAGCGCCTCCGGAATCGTCGGAACCGCGGAGGGATTGGGTTTCCCCGTCGTCCTCAAGGCCGTATCCGAGGGGCTTGCTCACAAAAGCGATGTCGGGGCCATCGCACTGAACCTGCGGGATGCGCCGGCGGTGCAGTCTGCCATAGAGGGCATGGCCGGACAGTTCGACCGGTTCCTGGTGGAGAAAATGGCGGGACCGGTCGTTGCCGAGATGATCGTCGGCATCAGTCGTGACGCGACTTTCGGTCTGACGCTGCTGATCGGCGCCGGCGGTACCCTGGTCGAGTTGCTGGAGGATACGGTGTCGCTGTTGTTGCCCGTTGAGCGGGACGGCATTCGAGCGGCGATTGGAACACTGAAGGTATCGAAGCTCGTCGATTCGTATCGCGGCGGAATCGCGGGCAACATGGAAGCCGTGGTGGACGCAGTAATGGCTGTGGCCGACTATGCACTCGCGAACAATGCGTCATTGCAAGAACTCGATGTGAATCCACTGATCGTAACGCCGGACAAAGTCATCGCAGCCGATGCATTCATAAGAAAGGCGGGCAAATGAAACTGCCGAACAAATTTCGAAAAAGCCGTTGCGGCCGCGCGCGATGCATTCCCGTCTTGGTCACGGACACCGGCGTCCGAGCGCGGCGAA
>JBHIDG010000386.1:0-3126 GCA_046760025.1 Woeseia sp.
GTTGCATCGACCGATTGAATCCGCAAGGAACTCCCGCCGGACATCGAGCCAATTGTTCATGCGGCGTTGAGCTTCCATTCCTACAATCTCATATGGCTCGGGCTGCTGGCATTCGTTGTCGCCATTCTGCTCAACTGGCGAAACAGCGTCACGGGCTATTGGGTCAACCTGGCCGTGGTGGGGGCAGACGATTTCGGGCTCGTGTGGTTCCTGATACTGCCCGGCCACCTCGCGTTCGGCGATGCAGGGCTGGGCCCCGTCTTGTTTGTGGTCGCATTGGTGTTCACCAGTATCGGTGTGCTTGATCGCAAGCCGGCAAGCCATGTGTAAACCGAACGAGGCAACGATTCCCCGCGAAGAATCTGTAAATTGGTGCGTAATCTCCATCACATCGCTTGCATTCGGATGCCGCGAGTCCGACACTGGTCGCCAGTGGAGCGCACTCCAGAAAATCGACCATCAACTGCAGGGGCATCGGACTCGTGAGCAATCCCGATCAGAATCGTGAATGGATAGGAGCGCATGATGCGCAGAACGTGGAGCACGACAGGCTCATTCAGCTGATTGCCGGACTTGCCAATTGCCTGGACAGGGCGTTCGTTATCGAAACGATGGAAGCCCTTCTGCGTGTCAAATCCGTCGAAAAGGGCGATTCTGTTCACTTCGATGATCTGGCTGTTCGTTTTGGTGACGATGGTCGGGTCGCCAGCCTATATCGGGTGATTGCCGGAACAACGCGACGGGCGGGTATGAAGCGGTCCCGTGACTGAGGTACGAAGCGAATCATGAAATGGGCGGACTCCGCCCTTGTCGTCGCCCATCTGGTCGCCGCCCTTTGGCACGCAGAACCTCACACAGAGCTGGAAATAGTCCCGCCTGCCCTGAAGAACATTTATATTTATACAGTGATACTGACGGCACCGGTCGCAGGCGCCATTCTCGTCTGGACCCGTTTCTTCGTATCCGGCGCCGCTCTGTTCGGCAGCTGAATAGCCGGCGCCCTCGTGTTCAGCGTATACCACCACTATATCCTGGTTTCGCCAGGCAATATCGCGAAACTTCCGGCGGGCCTGCCCGGCATGCAGAGGCAGTTCATCGACAGCGCGGCCGCGCCTGCAATTGTCGAGCTCATGTCGGCACTGTTAGGATTCTTCCTGTTCGGTCGGGCGACTGCAGCCAGGCAATCGAACATGCAATAACACACTTCATGTACGGTTTGCGCATCGGGGAGGCGCCGTGATCAAACGCACTGCATATGCGGTCTTAGTGGTTGGTGCGATTACGACCCTGGGTTTCACGATAGATGCCGCTCGGCCAGCGAGTCTCTCACAATGGCTTGTCTCCCTTGCCATTACATTCTGGGGCCTGCTGCCCTATGCACTCGTGGCTCTGACGACCCGGTGGTTGCCGACGAACAAGGGTTCCGGATTGGTTCTCCTCATGGCCGCCGTCCTGCTGTCAGCCTTCGGCGTATTCGGTCTCTACCAGTCCTTCGTTGCACACCTCGATCCGCAGAGCGCCATTGTGTTGATCTTCATTCCACTGTGGCAGTTGCTGGGCTTGACGCCGTTTGTGTGTGTATCCTGGTACCTTGCAAATCGCCGCCCGCCCGCCTGACAACTCGATGGATAGGACACGGATAAGAAAATGGGATACATTTATCTTTCGATAGCGATAATTGCGGAGGTCATTGCAACCGCCGCACTCAAGGCCACGGACGAATTCACAAGATTCGGCCCAAGCGTCATCGTGATTGCGGGATACGGGACCGCCTTCTATTTTCTGTCCCTGGTTCTCCGGACGGTCCCCCTAGGTGTCGCGTATGCGATCTGGTCCGGCGTTGGCATCGCCCTCATTTCGATTGTCGGTGTGGTTCTTTATAAGCAGCTACTGGATTGGCCCGCGGTGGTGGGGATAGCGTTGATCGTGGCCGGAGTGGCGACCATCAACCTTTATTCCGAGGTGGTTGCATAACATTGCGCTGGGGTGAGCCAATGGCGGCATCGCCGGTGAACGAACTCGGCTTCACGCCATATGCTGAACGCAGGATCCGGTTTCTGGAGTTGCGGGAGCTCAATGGCAGCGACATGGAAATCTAGTCAGTGGCGTACGGAGACGATGCATTTGATCAATCGAGGTTCCAGGCCGGGCTTGAATTTGCCGCCAACGACATTCCACTCACCGACGCGAACAACGGCCGGCCCGGACTCGGGTTCGCAATCCTGCATCAAGGCCTGGATTGCGATTACATCGTGATGAGTTGGTGGGATCGCGAGAACGAACTACCGACCAGGACATACACGAGAACACACGGTGCCTGGCAACCGGCCGGGGCCAATGAGTCGTTCCGCGTCTGGGACATTCAGATAATCTGGTTCGAGCGGAGCACTTTTGTAAGGGCTGTGCTTTGTCCATCAGGTGCCTCGAGAAGGGCTAATCTGGAAGCTCACTATGCCGCCTGCTAAATCAAATCCGGGGCAGTGGCCGGTTTCTCGCTGGACTGGTACGGCGATTGTAATCGTCGGCATGCTGGCCATCGGGTTCACGTTCATGTGGGCATCGCCGGTGTTGGCGCTTTTCTCCGACAACACGATCGGGTCAATACTCGAGTTGATTGTCCCGTTCCTGCCCGTTCTCCTGATAATGATCGGAGCGCTTCTGATTACCAGAGCCTGACTCGCCGATAACCCATAGTTGCGGATTGCGCGTGTCATATCATCATTGTTCGAGGTAGACGCTTCACGTCTTTCGCCAGGGAGTCTTGTCATCCCATTGCTGAAAATCAAAGTCGTACCAGGATCGTCGAGAAATCAAGTAGTTGGATGGCTGGGCGACACCTTGAAAATTCGTGTGACGGCGAAGCCCGAGAAGGGAAAAGCCAACGAGGCCGTCATCGGCCTGCTGTCGGACACCTTGCGAATTCCGAGAAAAAGCGTCACCATTTCCAGGGGAGCTGCATCGCCGCAAAAAGTCATTGAGATCAGCGACTTATCTGGTGCGGAAATCCGATCGCGATTGCCGGGGCCTGAATGAAAACGATGAGCAAGACTGCCCGATATTCTGTCGGTGATCTGGTGCATCACAAGTTGTTCGACTATCGTGGTGTCGTCGTCGATGTTGACCCGG
>JBHIDG010000387.1:0-3120 GCA_046760025.1 Woeseia sp.
ACGATCCGGCTCAACTTCTTCTGGGCATACGCGTACAACATCGCACTGATTCCGGTTGCCGCCGGTGCTTTGTACCCGATGATCAGGCTGCTGCTCAACCCGATGCTGGCGGCATTCGCCATGAGCGTCTCCAGTCTGTTCGTAGTGACCAACAGTCTGCGCCTGCGAGGCTTCAGTTCGCCGCTGGCACACGAGCCGAACGCTTGACGGGCAACTCTGTATTACACGCCGGCAATCGTCATCGGGTCGTGCAAGGTCACTCGAACGCGCTGCCGTTGACCAGGAAATGCACCAGGATGCTGGCTGCGTAGCCCAGCGCGATGGCCCAGGTCCACTTCAGGTGCGTGAAGAACGTGTAGATGCCGCGCGCCTGCCCCATCACGGCGACGCCCGCGGCCGAGCCGATCGACAACAGCGATCCGCCGACGCCGGCGGTCAGGGTCACGAGCAGCCACTGGCCGTGGCTCATGTCCGGCAACATCGCCAGCACCGCGAACATGACCGGGATGTTGTCGACGATGGCCGAGACGATGCCGACCAGCACGTTCGCCGTCGTGGGCCCGAGGTCGCCGTACATCACCTGGGAACCCAGCGCCAGGTAGCCGAGCGTGCCCAGGCCGCCGACGCACAGGATGATGCCGTAGAAGAACATCAGCGTGTCCCACTCGGCCCGCTCCAGGTTGCGGAAGATGTCGAACTGTTTGGACCCCGCCAAAGGCTGCTCGGCGCCCAGCTCGATCTCCAGCGCCAGGTCGCTGAAATCCTCCTCGGCAGGCTTCGGGAACATCGCGTCCCGGCGCTTGAGGTAGTAGCCGTACAGCTTCAGCAGCCCCAGTCCGGTCATCATGCCCAGCACCGGCGGCAGATGCAGCAGGTTGTGCGCCGACACGGCCATGGCGATGGTGACGATGAACAGGCCGACCACCACCCACGCGCCGTGCTGCAGCTCCGCCTTCTCGGTCACCTCATCGGGCTGCGCCTGCGGGATGGTGAGGCTCATGATCACGGCCGGAACCAGCCAGTTGACCACGGAAGGCACGAACAGCACGAAGAACTGCTGGAACTGCACGATGCCCTTTTGCCACACCATCAGTGTCGTGATGTCGCCGAACGGGCTGAAGGCGCCGCCGGCGTTGGCTGCCACCACGATGTTGATGCAGGCGAGGGCGACGAACTTCGTGTTGGTGCCGCCTACCGCCATGACGACGGTCGCCATGAGCAAGGCGGTAGTCAGGTTGTCGGCGATCGGTGAGAGGAAAAACGCGAACACTCCCGTGAGCCAGAATATCCTGCGCAGCGAAAACCCCTGCGTGACCAGCCACACCCGCAGCGCGTCGAAGACGCCGCGCTCGTCCATGGTGTTGATATACGTCATTGCCGCCAGCAGGAACAGAAACAGCTCGCCGAACTCGACCAGGTTGTGCCTGACCGCCTGCCCGGCGGTGTGCGTATCGCCGTGCTGCATGTAAGCGACTGCCACCAGCGTCCAGATAATGCCCGCCGCGACGATGACGGGCTTGGACTTCCTGAGATGGAGTATCTCCTCACCGATCACCACCAGGTACGCAAAGCCGAAGACGGCGAGGGCGGTGAAACCGGCCCAGTGGGCGGTGAAGTCGAGCGTATCGCCTGCCGTGGCCGCGCCGGCGGCGGACGGATACGACAGCAAACCCAGAATCAGTGCCAAGGTTGCACCGGCCAACGCCGGCGATACAAAGCGGTGCTTCGAATACATGATCAGACCTCCGGGGATAATGACTTCGTGATAGGCCCGCCTGGAAACCGGATTCAAAAACCGGGCGGGAAGCAAAGACGGCGAGGACTTTCGACCGGCCATTCGTTGTTGTTTTTTGCGGAACCTAGTATAGAACACGCATCCGGAACAGACGTTGTAAGGTAGTCGCGAACCCGGCAACCCGACGGTGGAGCAGGCATCATGGCGATTGAACGTCGTACGTTTCTCAAGGCCGCGGGCAGCGTTGCCGCGACGGCCTCGGTCGGCCCGCTGGCGCTCGGCCGCGAGCAGGGGATTTCCATCGGCGTGGCCGGCGGCGGCATCGTGGGCGCATCGATTGCGATGCACCTTGCGAATGCGGGCGCCGATGTCACGCTGTTCGAGAAGACAGCGCCCGCGGCGGGCGCCACCGGCAAGTCGTTCGCCTGGATCAACGCCTACACCAACGATCCGCATTACCGGGCCCTGAGACTGAAGAGCATCGCGGCCTATCGGGAACTGGACGGGCAACTCGATCTGAACATTACCTGGGGCGGCGCGATTCACTGGGCGACGAGCCTGGCGGAAGCCGAGCGAATGAAAGCGAGCGCGGCGGAATTCAGTCATGCCGGCTATGACACGAGCCTGGTCGACGCCGACGAGCTGGCGGCGCTGTCACCCGGACTGCGCCTCGGGGCATTCGAGGCGGCAATGTTCAATGCGCTCGACGGCCACATGGACCCTGTCTCTGTTACCGGACAAATGCTGGGAGCAGCGAAACGTCATGGCGCGAGAATCTTGCATCCCTGTGAGGTCACGGAACTGCAATTCGACGGGGATCGCCTCTCCGGCGTTGCCACTACTGCCGGCCAGTACGCGCTGGACCGGCTCGTGATTGCCGGTGGCGTGGATACGCCGGCACTGGCGGCCCAGGCCGCCTACACGCCGCCGCTCACGCATTCGCCGGGCATACTGCTTCACACCGGGCCGGTGCGGCCCGTGCTCGGGCGGGTCGCCGAATCGTCATCCATGTATTTCAAGCAATACCCGGATGGCCGGATCATCGGCAATGACGGCTACTACGCGCCGGACATACCGGCGCACCAGGGGATTCTTCAGGGGCCTGCGGACATGCCCGGCGAGATCCGCGAGATGCACGGGAAACGCATTCTCGGCAAGATCAGGGACAAACTGCCCGGCGCCAGCGATGCGGCCTTTGATCATCTGACCCTGGGGTATCGGCCCATGCCGGCAGACCACCTGCCCATCGTCGGGTTCTCTCCGGGCCGCGGCGATGTGTACATCGCCGTCATGCACAGCGGCGTCACGCTGGCGGCGATCATGGGCCGCTATGTCTCGCAGGAGCTCATGACCGGTGAGCTGATCGATGAGCTGGCGCCCTACCG
>JBHIDG010000388.1:0-3088 GCA_046760025.1 Woeseia sp.
GACGGCACGATCTCGTTCGAAGACACGATCAATATCTCCCAGCAGAATGCATTCGTGCCGGCGGAATTGAGTAATCTGATGAACAGCATCCTTGCGCTGAATCCTCAGTTCGCAAATACGGCGCAGTACTTCATGAGCCGCGATCCCGAAGACGTTCACAATGACCAGAACTATGACCGTGAAACCCTTCGCATCGTTGCCGGCATCAAGGGGGAGTTCTGGGATAGCTGGACCTGGGAGGGTGCGGTAAATTACGGAAGGACCACTGAAGACACAAGAGCCCGCACCCTGCTGCCGGATCGATACTTCGCATCGATCGACTCGGTTCTGGATGCCTCGGGTAACCCTGTTTGCCGGTCCGAGGTGGACCCGAACTGGACACTCGACACGTTCAACGCCGGCAGCATTTTCGGCGCGCCGGGTGTCAATACCTTCACACCGGGTGACGGCAGCTGTGCCCCGGGCAATCCGTTCGGCCCAGGGAATTGGTCACAGGCAGCTCAGGATTTCTTTGCGCCTTACCGATTGCAAGACGATGAAATCAAGCAGACTGTCCTTAGCCTGATCGCCGTCGGCGATACGGATCGCTGGTTCTCGCTGCCGGGCGGGCCGATCGGTGTGGCGGGCGGCTTCGAGTATCGAAAGGAAGAAAGCGAGGCTATACCGGACGCCTTCGAGCAGGCGGGTTACTATTTCGCCGAAGTGCCAACCCCCGCGGTATTCGGCGATTTTTCCGTGACTGAGCTATTCGTTGAATTCTCCGCGCCCCTTGTGCAAGGCGCGACGTTTGCCGAGGAATTGACGATCGACGCGGCATACCGTTGGTCCGACTACGATCTGACCGTTGGACAAACCAACAGCTATTCTGCGGGCTTCAGCTGGGCGCCAATCGAAGATCTGCGCTTCCGCGGAACGTTTTCGCGGGCGGTGAGAGCGCCCAATATCTTCGAGCTCTTCAGTCCGCAAACAGGCGCGACGTTCAATCTTTCTATCGACCCTTGCGACCAGGCGGCAATCGATGCATTGGCTACGTCAGACCCCACTACGGCTGCCCAGAGAGCGGCCAACTGCGCTGCAGACCCGCTGGTTGGCCCCGGATTCCAGAACCCGTTGACCTCGTTTTTCACCGGTGTGACGGGTGGCAATCCCGACCTGAACGAGGAATCTTCCGATACGCTGACGGCGGGGGTCGTCATCGTTCCGCGATTTGTCGAGGGACTGACAGTCACGGTCGATTACTGGGATATCGAGATCGAGAATGCCATTCAGCAAGTCGCGGGTGCCGATATTTTGCGCGGCTGCTACAATGGTCCAACGCTCGACCCCACCTTCTGCAGCCTGTTTACTCGAATCAGCGATCCGACATCGGGATTCTTCGGTGGCCTCAATTTCCTGCGAACCGGTCAAGTCAACTTTGCCGGTCTGGAAGCCTCCGGCATCGATACGGAAATCGTCTACGATTTCGACCTGTTCAATGGTGGCGTTACCTTGCGAGCAAATGCAACCTATCTCGACGAATTGCTGGAGTTCAGGAGCGCGTTCGATCCGTCGTTGGCCAACGACGAGAAAGGCGAGATGCAACGTCCCGAATGGGCCGGTAATTTTAGCGCCCGTTGGCGTGGAAATCGCTTGACGCTCGGCTATTATGCCAAGTATACCGGCGATCAGCTGCATCGGAACATTGAAGTGAACGCGGCGTTGTCTTTCGATAACGCCGAATCCGGCACGAAGTGGGTTCACGATCTGTCGGCGAACTATGAGATTTCCGATCGTTATACGGTATATGGTGGCGTTCAGAACTTCACGGACGAGGAGCCCTTTGCAACCCAGCCGGCCTTTCCGACCGGTTTGCGCGGCAGGTATTTCTTCGCCGGCGTGACGGCAACGCTGTAACGGTAACAGGGGAGTGCTTCAGGCCGGGGCAGAGATGCTCCGGCCTTTTTAATGCTCGGCTCGATGGATCACATTGCCATCCATCATCGTGAGCAAAACCTTTGTGCTATGAATCTCGTGCACCGCCACATCGAACAAGTTCTTCTCCAGCACCACGAGATCCGCCTTCTTGCCGACTTCGATTGATCCGATTTCGTGGTCTGCCTCGAGCTGACCGGCGGCACGAATGGTCATGCCGGCGATCGCATCGGCGAGACCGATGCGCTCGGCCGGGTTTCTGATCGGCATGTCGGCGCGTCCAGGCAGCTGGCGGGTTACCGCGGCCTCGATCAGGATCAAGGGCTCATAGGTCGACAAGTATGCTGCGGCAGGCCAGTCGGCGCCGAAGGACTGGATTGCGCCGGCCTCGATGAGGGACCTGACGGGGTAGGCCGCTTCCATGCGCTCCATGCCGACGAATGCGCCGATGTTCTCGTAACTCGGGTCGCGCGCCGCCCACTGGATCGAGGTCTGCGCAACCACGCCGAGCTTTTGAAATCGCGGGATATCGGCGGCGCTAACGAAATCCATGTGGGCGATCGCGGTACTCACATCGTGATTTCCGGTCTCGATTTGGGCGGACTCGATGGCATTCAAAGTCAGGCGAATCGCGGCATCGCCGATGGCGTGCACGTGCACGGGAACGTCCTTTCGATAAGCCGACGTGATCAGCCGCGTCATCATCTCCTCATTGGTCATCGGTTCGCCCATTGAGTCCTGGCGGTCGACGTAAGGTGTCAACAGATAAGCGGTGTGTCCTTCCGGCACGCCGTCGGCCAACAGCTTTACCGCATAGGGCTTGAAATAGTTGCCGGTATGACGTGCTTTCATGTCGCCGAATCGGGCAGCGGGATCGTCATCGCCGAATCGATAACGAACAGAACCGAATACCCGCAGGGTGAGTGCCCCCTCGGCCTTGAGCTCGGCGAGAATGCGATAGGCGTCCTCTTCGGTCGGTGCCGCCGCCCCGGCATCGAAGACGGCGGTCAAACCGGCGGCAGCCGCATCCGGCAACCAGCGTGCCAGTGCGGACTTATAGAATTCCCGGTCGAAATCGAGCAGCGCATGGCGAACGATGTTGCCGGCGCCCTCTCGCGATGTCCCCAGTAATTCTCCCGTTTCGCGGTTTCGTTCGAAAAAGCTGACGCCGGGCACG
>JBHIDG010000389.1:0-3081 GCA_046760025.1 Woeseia sp.
CGTGATGAACACGCCGCCTATCGGCAGCATGATGTTGCTGGTCAGGTGGTCGATGTTGTCGAAAATCGTGCCCTTGTAAAAAGTAACATCGGACAATACGTTGAATGACAAAACGGTGCCGAACCCGACGGCCCATATCAGGACGCCAACGATCAAGGCCGCCTGGGCGCGCATCTGGCTGTAACGTTCCACCAGGAAGGCCACGGCCGGCTCCATGAGGCCGATGGCAGACGTCCATGCGGCAAAGGTGAGCAGGACGAAGAACAATGTCGCGAAGAACACGCCGCCGGGCATCTGGCCGAATGCCAGGGGCAGGGTATCGAAGACCAGGCCCGGACCGTCAGCCGGATCCAGTCCGTTGGCGAACACGAGAGGAAAAATCACGAGACCGGCAAGAATCGCAATCAAGGTGTCGGCAATCACGACGGCCGCAGACGAACCGGTAATCGACGTCTCCTGCGGCAGGTAGGCGCCGTAGGCCATGATGGCCCCCATGCCGATACTCAGGGTAAAAAATGCCTGGCCCATCGCAACCAGCACGCTGTCCCAGGTGAGCCTGTCGAAGTCGGGAGTGAACATGAACGCCAGACCGTCGGCGAAATACCCGGAGTTGACCGAATACCCGAGGAGCGCCAACATCAGCAATAATAGCGCAGGCACCATGAATCGGACCGCCTGCTCGAGACCGCGCTCCACGCCGCGCGCGACGACAAAAACTCCGAGGGCCATGAACAACGTGTGACTCACCGCGACCAGCCGCCAGTCGCCGACAAACCCCGCGAACTGAGCGCCGACTTCCGCCGCCGTTGCCCCGGCGAATACACCGGTAACGCTCTTGTATACGTAGGCCAGTGTCCAGCCCGCGATCACGCTGTAATAGGAAAGAATCAGGACACCGGCCAGCACGCCCATGAGTCCGACCAGCCGCCAATGCCGGGTACTGCCTTCCTCTTCGCCGAGCAGCGCCATGGTTGCCACCGGATTGCGCCTGCCTCGCCGGCCGATCAGGATCTCCGACATCATGACGGGCATGCCGATCAGGAACACACAAAGGAGATAGACCACGACAAACGCACCGCCGCCGTTCTGTCCGGCAATGTAGGGAAACTTCCAGATATTGCCGAGACCGACTGCCGACCCGGTCACGGCCAAAACAAAGGCCATCCGGGATGACCAATGGCCGTGCAGGGATGTGCGTGATGCCTTGCCGGATGCCTTTTCGTTTAGCATTCTTGTTCTCTGCGCGGCAGTAAAGCCCGCGATTTTGGATGAATTCGATAGCCCTTACAAGAATGACCAAATCGAACGACAGCAATGCGGCACGGGCCAGGATCGCGGTCAACAAGAAGGCGCGGCACGACTACTTCATCGAGGAGACCTTCGAGGCGGGGCTCGCCCTCGAAGGCTGGGAGGTAAAGAGCCTGCGGGCCGGTCGGGCACAGCTGACCGAGAGCTATGTGCACATTCGCAACGGAGAAGCCTGGCTTCTCGGTGCGCATATCTCACCGCTCAACACGGCCTCCACCCATGTCAAGACTGACCCGACGCGAACCCGAAGACTGTTGATGCACCGTCGTGAACTCGACCGCCTTACGGTCGCGGTGGAGCGCAAGGGCTACACGCTGGTCCCTTTGAATCTGCACTGGAGCCGCGGCCGGGCAAAACTCGATGTAGGACTTGCCAGGGGCAAGAAGCAGCACGACAAGCGGGCAAGTGAGAAGGACAGGGACTGGCAGCGACAAAGGGCCCGAATCCTCAAGTCATCGAACCTTTAATAACAGTCAGTTACAGAACTTTCTTCGTCTAAATACTTACTATAAATCCGGCACCGGGAGATGATTCTCGGCCCAGTCGGCCATTGGCGCAATCGCCTTGAACAGCTGATCCCCGGCTGCCGTCAGGCGGTAGCCGAGCCCGGGAATAGCCTCGACAAGCCCCAGGCGCCTTAGCTCGTGCAGCCTCGCCTGCATGACGCCCGGCGAAATATTCCCGCAAGCCCGGCGCAAGGACCTGAAATTCCGCGCTTCCGAGCGCAACTCCCAGACGACGCGTAAAGCCCACCGGTGCCCGAAATGATCGAGCGCGCTGGCCAGTTCCGCGCTGGTCCGTCGCTCCCGGATTGTCTGAATCCCTTTAACCATACGGCCTTCGCCGACTGCTTCGGAATTGATAGCAGGATAGCCCATTTGCTACGTATTTTGTAGCGCCGGACAAGAAACCGGTAACCGCCGATTGAATTTTGATCTGCTACCCCTACACTGGGCGGGCGATATTTGATACCGGGGGCGACATGGCTTCGACGCGGGTCGCGAAACGCCGGGTGCATGCCGAGGGGCAGATCACCTCGTAAATCCAGCTGCAACACCTATAGTTGCCAACGACGACAACTACGCACTAGCTGCTTAAAAACCAGCCTAGCGCCCTCTGCCCGGATGTGCTTGTGCGTCCGGATCACAGGGGTCACCGACACAGGACCGCGGCGACGACTTGTTCAGGGTCTTTGTCGTTAAATCTTCACTGGACTGGCCATGGGTCTTCCCTGCCCGTCGGGTAGCTCATGGTAAGACTAAAGACGGAATAAGCATGTAGACCCCGGGGCGGAGGGCTTGCGGACGCGGGTTCGATTCCCGCCGCCTCCACCAATAGAGGATCCGAGAGGGTCCGGGAAGGTCCTGCAGGGTCCGGAGTTTGAACGTAAGTTACTGTTTTTGCGTTACTCTGGATCCGGCAGGGCCTTTTTTCGTCCGATTGCAGCAACTCTCCGATGTGTGTAACTTTGTGTGTAACTCGACTTTTTCGATCAGAGTTACACACAAAGTTACACACACATGCCGCTACTCAACAAACTCAGCCAGAAGCACATCGATAACGCCAGGCCGGCGGACAAGCCATTCAACCTCGCCGATGGCGGTGGGCTGATTCTGCAGGTTCAGCCGTCAGGCGGGCTTTGGTGGCGACTGCGGTACCGCTTCGCCGGTAAACAGATGATGCTGAGCCTGGGGACCTATCCAGACACGACCCTGAAAATGGCGCGCGAGAAGAGAGAGGATGCTCGCAAACTGCTTGCCGCTGAGCCCCCAA
>JBHIDG010000390.1:0-3079 GCA_046760025.1 Woeseia sp.
GCCTCATTTGCAGTCGAGCTCCGCGCAGCGGACCGACGAGGCGCTGCTGATGGACGGGCCGACGCGCCGCAACCTCGAACTCGAAGCGAGCCTCTCCGGCCACCGTGAGCATACACTCGCCGGCGTAATGGACCGATGCGAGACGCCGATGGGTAGCCGTCTGCTGAAGCGGTGGATACAGCGGCCGCTGCGTGATGCGAGCATACTTCAGGCACGGTATCAGGCGATCGATACCCTGATACTCGGACGCCTGACCGGGTCGATGCAGGAGCATCTTGCCGGCATCGGTGACATCGAGCGGATTCTGTCCCGCGTCGCACTTCGATCCGCGCGACCACGCGACCTGCAGCAGCTCTCGGCTGCACTCGGGCGAATTCCGGAACTCGGGCGGGCGCTTGAGGAGCCTGACTCACCAAGGCTGCAGACCCTGCGCGAGCACATCGATGCGCACCCGCGACAACGCGAATTACTGGATAAGGCGATCGTCGAGAATCCGCCGATGTTGATCCGGGACGGCAACGTCATTGCCGCCGGTTATGACGACGAGCTCGACGACCTGCGGGCTATCGCCGGGAATGCCGATCAGTACCTGCTCGATCTCGAATCCCGCGAGAAGGCTCGTACGGGTATCCCGACCCTGAAGCTCGGCTATAACCGGGTTCACGGCTATTACATCGAGATCAGCAAGGCGCAGGCCGACAGGGCGCCGGCCGACTACCTGCGCCGGCAGACGCTCAAGGGCGCCGAAAGATATATCACGCCCGAGCTCAAGACCTTCGAGGATAAAGTCCTGAGCGCGAGAGAGCGCGCCCTCGGCCGGGAGAAATTGCTCTACGAGGGCTTGCTCGACAAACTGACCGCCGTGCTGGCGGAGCTGCAATCGACCGCCCGTGGGCTCGCCGAGCTCGATGTCCTCGTGTGCCTGGCCGAGCGGGCACAAAGCCTGAATCTCTGCCGTCCCGAAATCGCGGGCCGGCCCTGCATCGAAATCCGCGGCGGGCGGCATCCGGTCGTCGAGCAGGTCATCGAGATGCCGTTCGTGGCTAACGACGTCACGCTGGACGAGCATCACAGGCTGATGGTCATCACCGGGCCCAACATGGGCGGCAAATCGACCTATATGAGGCAGACCGCGCTGATCGTCATCCTGGCCCACATCGGCAGCTTTGTGCCCGCCCACAGCCTGAAGATCGGTCCGATCGACCGGATTTTTACGCGCATCGGCGCATCCGACGACATCGCGGGCGGCCGTTCGACCTTCATGGTCGAGATGACGGAAACGGCGACCATCCTGCACAACGCGACGGAAAACAGCCTCGTGCTGATGGATGAAATCGGTCGCGGCACGAGTACTTTCGATGGCCTGTCGCTGGCCTGGGCCGCGGCGCAGTACATCGGCGAGAGCGTACGGGCATTTACGATGTTTGCGACTCACTATTTCGAATTGACCGCGCTCGCCGACGAGCTGCCCGATTGCCTGAACGTGCATCTGGATGCGACCGAGCACGAAGGCCAGCTGGTTTTTCTCCACGCCGTCAGGCCCGGACCCGCCAACCAGAGCTATGGGTTGCAGGTGGCCGCATTGGCCGGGGTGCCGCAGGAAGTCATCAAACGCGCCAGCACATTCCTGTCGACGCTGGAGTCCCAGCCCCCGCACCGCGGCCCTCAACGGCAACTTCCGCTGGAACCGCCCGACCCGGATGTTCCGCTGCGCGATGCGCTTGCCGAGATTGATCCCGATGCATTGACGCCCAGGGATGCGCTCGAGGCGATCTATACGCTGAAAGGATTGTCCGGCAGCGGCTAGACTTCTCTCAGGAACTCGCCGCGCCTGAGGAACGCGGCCGCCTGATCGATGACATCTCTTGAAAGCACCAGGCCCTTGTGGTTAACGGGCATGCACAGATGGTCTTTCACGCCGGGCAGGCGCGTTTCGGAAACGGCAACCGTACCGTCGTTGTCGTCATCGAAGGTGGTCAACAGGCGACCCACGCCCACCGGCACCGTGCCCGCAATAACGCCGACATCCCGCGTTGCGCAAACGTCTCTGGCCCACTGGTTGGCAGCCTCGTCGACAACGCCGCCGGTAACGGACCTGCCCAGTATCGTGTTTCCCCAGTCTCTCTGATTCAGATGCGATGCCGCGCGCGAACCGCAGAGCGGGGATCCCAGGCAGACGACGCGGTCCACCGGCGCGTCGGGCTCGAGTGCCAGCATGCGCAGCGCGACGACGCCACCGAGGCTATGTCCGATCAGGTGTACGCGGTCGAAACCATTGTCCGCAAGGTAGCCGGCCAGCAAACGTGCATTCTCGTCCAGCGAGTCGCGGATGGACGGGTAGCTGAACAGATGCGCACGATACCGGTACTCGCTTTCCAGCCGGCGCTTTACGAAGGTCATTACGGCGCCCGGCATCCACACGCCGTGCAGACACACGACTGTCCTTACGGTACTCAATCCAGCTCTTCCCGTAGCTGCCCGATAGCCTCTCTATTGGTCCACGACCATACAGTTTCGATCGCCTCGCCAAAGGGCAACCACCTGAATTCCGAATGCTCTTTCCCGTTCAGACGGATGTGCCGGGGCTCCTTCAGTCTGTAGCGCCACTCATGTTCGACGTTTTCGATGACACCTGGTTCAAATCGGTCGCGCCAGCGTGGATCGATTTCGAATGTCCGGCTCGAACCGCTGTAAGTCAGATCGCCCTCGTCTGTCAGACCGGTTTCTTCCTCGAGTTCCCGGGATGCGGCCTCCGCGTGTGACTCGTCGGTCCCGAGGCTGCCGGTGACCGACTGCCAGAACTCGAAGGGCTCGCGCCGCCTGAGCAACAGGACCTTTGCATCGTCGGAATAAACGACGACCAGCACGGAGATTGGTCGGCGAAGATCGTGCGGGTTCATTCGGTGTGGGAGGTCCGCAGCCGGATGCCGGCTTCCTCGAGTTGCTCGGCCGACACCCGGCCCGGCGCGTTGGTCAGCGGGCAGCTGGCTGTCTGAGTCTTCGGAAATGCAATCACGTCACGAATGCTGTCCGCGCCGGCCATCAGCATGACGATTCGATCGAGGCCGAAGGCGATGCC
>JBHIDG010000391.1:0-3077 GCA_046760025.1 Woeseia sp.
GGATCAGGGGGATCAGCAACATGGGCAGAAACTGCACGATTGCATAAGGCCGGAGATCCCCCGATCCCCGTGCCTCCGTTACGCTCCAATACACAACCGAAGCGGCGCCGACGATCAGCAATGGAATCAGCAGGCGCTTCGCCGCCGTCCGGGACACGTGTTCGCCGACTATGACCGTGAACAGCCCCATGAACCCGATCGTCATCGACAGCCGGTCCCATGCCAGGGTGTCATCGGCGGGGCCATAGTGGTAATAAGCCGAGCCGACACCGGTCAGGACGATTCCGGCAAAGAAAACCGCGTACGCCGGGGAGAGATCGGGCAACATGCCGGCAGGGCTCCTGGACGCAAGAGTGTAAAGCCCGGCCCCGCCAACCAGCAGAAACGGAATGTTGGAAGCGACGTTCCAGAAATTAGGAATGCCGAGCATCGACCGCGAGTCGGCGAATGCGTGATACGAAGGGTCCTGCGGGATAGGATCGACGAAAAAGACCGCGGCGAGCAGGGCGCCGGAAACTGCCAGGAGAAATGTTGTCCTGCGCCTCACGGACTCGGTCTGTCAGCCTCGCACTCGGAACTTGTCATCGCGTTCCGGCATCTGCTGTTCCCCTGTGTGCATTCAGAAGCGATCGTTGTTGTCGAGCGCAAGGTTATTGATCTTCGTCTTTCGCATAAGTTTCAGCAACAGGTTACGGCCCGCGCGCAAAACGGGGTAAACGACCTGCGACATGGCTCGCGACCCGAAGCACCAGTAGGTCAGTCGATTGAAGACGCCGGATCGGGTTCCCATGATCGCAAGTGTATGGATCGCGTCAGATCCGTAGTACATGCGGTTCCCGACCTGGAGCACCATGCCCTGATCGATATCCAGCCGGGCTTTGGTAATCTCGTCCATCAGGGGACCCGGATCCCGCGCGTCCACCAGTACGAGATTGCCGCTTGACTCGCGGATCCTGACCCGACTACAGTAATAGTCGCAGACAGGGCAGTTCTTGTCATAGACGAGAAATGCGCTGCCCGGGTCCGTCATCGCAGAATCTCAATCGCCGAGCTCACGTTCCCAGAAAAGACGATAAGAGCCAACGATTTCCGCCTTGGTCGGGACAGGTGGTTCGTCGCAACGGTCCTGTATATCGGCGATAAATTTCTTGAATGAATCGGTGTCTTGCAGCGGATTGCCACCGTCCGGAGCCTCGACGACGGCAACGTGCACGAAACTCAGGCCATCGTCCAGGTTGAAAGATACATACCGCAACCCATCGGGCTTATTGTCGTGAAGTTCTCTGAACACGTCTCGGATGAGTTCCCTGTTTTCTTCGGCACGGTCGGCCTTGACTTTGTAACGAACGACTGTTGTTTGCATATTTCGACTCCAGTCATGACACCAGGCCCGCGAGGACTACCAGCCATAGCACGGCAAGCACAACCTGGCTGGTCGCAAATACGCGAAACCGGTTTAGTACCTTGTTCGACGTTGTGTGTATGTAACTGTGGACGTATCGAAGCGCCACGTAAATCCAGGCCAGCGCGATTAACAGCGCAGTTGCCGTCTCTGTCACATAAGCGATTATCGAGATGACGTAAAAGAGGATTGGCGCCTCATACAGGTTGATCACGTGGCGCGACAGCGCACGCAGGTGTTCGGGCTCATCATAGTCCTTGTACAGTCGAAAGAAACGCCCGTCGATTTCACCGCGATGAACGGCGGAGAATCGCGCAAACCCCATCCGAAGTACACAAAAGAGCGTCAGTCCGGCCAGGGCGAATGTCGGATAGAGTACGTTCATCGGCCTAACTGCCGCCGACGAGCCTTGCCAGCGATGAAGCGCTGAGTCCGGTCAGATAGGTCATGACTGCAATTGCGACAACGGCCGTCGATGAAAACCATAACGGATGTGGCAGCATGACCAGATTGACGACGGTCGCCAGAAGTATGAAGGCGCCGACGATCGTTGCATAGACAAAGGGCTTTTCCCCGGCTATGAAGCATGCGAGCATGCCGCCGCCCAGCGTGCCCAGCAGCCAGGCCCCGAGAACGAAGAGAAAAGCGCCCGGTGGCAATGCCGCAACGTAATCCCCGAATCGTTCCGGGTCGCCTATGTCGAGATCGGGCGGAACCGGGTACACGGCGTGGCCGAGCGCCTCGACCCCCCATACGATCAGGCCGGCGGCGATAATACCGAGCGCCGCTGCCGCTACTTTCCTGACCATGATTGTTTCCTCTTTATTATTGACGCTCCGTTCACGGACAGTCGCAACTTCTCGACGATTCCCATGTTGATCGCATGCCTGTGCTCATCGGGATCATCGATCGCGCTGATATTTTGGATCATCGTGACGTATCCTTCCGGAAACCCGAGCGACTCACATCCTGCCAATACCAGTTCCTTGTACCATGAGTATGGTCGAAGCGCCTCGTCGATGTGTGTGTCGGCCGCAATGTAGGTGAGGCATTCGCTGAATCCCGGGATGTTGATCGTCTGAACCGAATAACCCGATCCAACTCCTTCGATCGCGTCCAGTTTCGTCTTTTCCTCTTCACTGAGCTCGTAAACGGAGACATAGACACTGTCGTTGCCCTCGACAATGTTGCACTTTCCGGAATGATCGATACTTCGTTTATGGAAACGGAGTTTTCTGCCGGGAACGACGCCGGTTCCGAGAAAACGGGAGCCGGGTAACCTGAGCGACAGACGTACCGGATGTAGATTCGAGCCGTGCGCGGCGTACAACATGGCTGCCTCCTGCCATGCAGAATATCAGGTTCCGATTCGCTTTATATACCTGATAAGCTCACCGTCGTAACCGGACCGTTCATAAAACCGCCGCGCGCGCGAGTTGGTCGAGATTACGTTGAGCGACATCGACTGTGCGCCGCGCTGCCGGGCCGCTTGTTCCGCCTCCGAGAGAAGCGCCCGGCCAATCCCATTGCCCTCGGCGCGGTCGTCCACGAGTACCAAACTGTCCCGTACTACCGCTGTGGCGCTCTCGTCGATCTCGGCGATATACAAGGGGAATCGCGGCCCGTTGCCGGAGGGGGGCTCTGCGACGATGTTGGCCATCCAGTAGAGCTTGCC
>JBHIDG010000392.1:0-3071 GCA_046760025.1 Woeseia sp.
CGGGGGCTGAATTGCATCAAGGGATATTTCCTTTCGAAAATCCAATATGGGGAGGATCGACTTTCGCAACCGTTGCTGCGCATGACCGATGGCGAATACGACAAGAATGGAGAATTCACGCCGATAAGCTGGGACAGGGCTTTCGACATCATGGCTCAAAAATGGAAATCAGCCTTGAATAAGAAAGGGCCAACCTCGATTGGCATGTTCGGCTCTGGACAATGGACCGTGTGGGAGGGCTATGCGGCCGTCAAGCTCATGAAAGCAGGATTCCGAAGCAATAACATTGAGCCGAACGCGCGTCATTGCATGGTGTCGGCCGTGGCGGGATTCATGCGGACATTCGGAGCCGACGAACCCATGGGTTGTTACGACGACCTGGAGCACGCGGACGCATTCGTCCTGTGGGGAGCGAACATGGCGGAAATGCACCCGATCCTCTGGTCCCGCCTGACCGACCGCCGCTTGACTCATGAAGGATGCAAAGTCGCCGTGCTGTCGACATTCAAGAACCGAAACTTCGATCTCGCCGATATCCCGATCGTCTTCGAGCCACAGACCGATTTGGCGATTCTCAACTATATCGCATCACACATCATCGCAACGGGCAACGTCAATCACGACTTCCTGAAAAGTCACGTGAATATCCGTGAAGGCAATCGTGACATCGGCTATGGACTTCGACCAGCGCACCCACTGCAAAAGCAGGCGGCCAACGCAGACGATGCGGGCGGTTCCAAGCCGATGACCTTCGAAGCCTACAGCAAGTTCGTGGCCCAATATGACTTGGACTACACATCGAAGCTGACAGGTGTCCCCAAAGAGGATCTGCTGGCGCTGGCCGAGCTGTATGCAGACCCCAGGGTCAAGGTGGTCTCTTACTGGACCATGGGATTCAATCAGCATACCCGCGGTACCTGGGTGAACAACCTCGTCTACAACTTGCACCTGCTCACCGGCAAAATCGCCGAGCCCGGTAACGGACCCTTTTCGCTCACCGGTCAGCCTTCGGCTTGTGGCACGGCTCGCGAGGTGGGCACCTTCGCACACCGCCTGCCTGCAGATCTCGTCGTGAATAACGAGAAACACAGAGCATTCACCGAGGGAATCTGGCAACTGCCGGCAGGAACCGTTCAGGCGAAGCCTGGGTTCCATGCGGTACTGCACAACCGCAAGCTCAAGGACGGTGACATCAACGCCTACTGGCTGATGTGCAACAACAACATGCAGGCTGCGGCCAACATTAACGAGGAGGCGTTCCCCGGTTACCGTAACCCCGACAATTTCATCGTCGTATCGGATCCCTACCCGACGGTTTCAGCGATGGCGGCCGATCTCATACTCCCCACGGCGATGTGGACCGAGAAAGAGGGCGCCTACGGCAACGCGGAACGCCGTACGCAGTTCTGGCGCCAGCAGGTCAAAGCCCCGGCACAGGCGAAATCCGATCTCTGGCAGCTGGTGGAGTTTTCCAAGCGTTTCAAAGTCGAGGAAGTCTGGCCCGAGGAGCTGATCGCCCAGAAACCCGAGTACCGGGGCAAGACGCTCTACGATGTGCTATTTGCGAATGGCCAGGTGAACAAGTATCCAGCCCAGACGGTGACCGATGACCACGGTAACCGATACGACAACGATGAAATGTCGCACTTCGGCTTCTACCTGCAGAAAGGCTTGTACGAAGAGTATCGGCGATTCGGCACCACCGGTCCGAAAATCGGCCACGACCTCGCAACGTTCGACGACTATCACGCCACTCGGGGACTCCGCTGGCCCGTCGTCAACGGTAAGGAAACCCGGTGGCGCTACCGGGAAGGTTATGACCCCTTCGTCAAGAAGGGTGACGGCGTACGCTTTTATGGCAAGCCGGATGGCAAGGCGATCATATTCGCCTTGCCCTACGAGCCCGCTGCCGAGCAACCGGACGAGGAATATGACATGTGGCTGGTCACGGGCAGGGTGCTCGAACATTGGCACTCCGGCAGTATGACCCAGCGAGTCCCCGAGCTGTACAAGGCCTTTCCGGACGCGCCCGTTTTCATGCACCCCGAAGACGCCAAAAAGCGCGGTCTGAAGCGAGGTTCCGTGGCTCGACTACAGACCCGCCGTGGAGAGATAACCGCTCATGTCGAGACTCGCGGCCGTAACCAGCCACCGGTAGGCGTCGCTTTCGTGCCGTGGTTCGATGCCCGTCGCCTGATCAACAAGCTGACGCTGGATGCAACCTGCCCTATCTCAAAACAGACGGACTACAAGAAGTGCGCCATGAAGGTATCCGCGGCTTGAGGAAAATGACAGGCACAACGGATATGCCGGCATAGCAGGATGGCCAAAGCTTCGAGACGCCGATTGTTCCGGCGCTGGCGTGTACCGATTGCGGCTGTTGCATAGACGTTTGCCCAGAGGACGTTTTCAAATTCAGCACAGGATTAAGGAAACGCGAGGTGTCCAAGACCCCAGGAACAATGGAGATTGAATCATGAAAAAGCCACTGCTTCCCCTTATGACAATCCTTGCGGTGATTTCGGTCGGTCCGCTCGTATCAGTCGCAGACGATCAGATCGAGTCTTTACGCGGGCCGATATCTATCGATGCAAGCTCCGAGGAGCCATCGGTGAAAGAATGGCAGCCCGCACAGAAAAAAATCGAACGGAGTTTTGCCCAACAACCGCCGCTGATCCCCCACAATACTGACGGCTACGAGATAACTCTACAGACCAACACCTGCCTCGCCTGTCACAGCAAGGCGACTTTCCAAAACACCGGCGCGCCGATGGTCAGTGCGACGCACTTTATGGCTTTTGAAGGAGAGATATTGGAGCGCGTGTCGGCAAGCCGTTATTTCTGCAACCAGTGCCATGTCCGACAGCTTGAGGCCGAGCCGCTCGTGGAAAACACATACCAGCCATCCGGGAAATGATGACAGGGTCCCGGGATAGGGCTCCAAATGGAAAACCATCACCCAATTTCTCGCGATCGCGCCCGAGTAACTCAGAAACCGAGTTTCTTTTCACCGGCATATGCCTTATCCGAGACGAAGCGCAATCATTTTACTTGTTAGCATTTTGTCAATG
>JBHIDG010000393.1:0-3064 GCA_046760025.1 Woeseia sp.
CAGCGAGGCTCTCGGTAAATTCAATGATGAGACAATCGGCCGGCACCTTGCACTTCGACAACTCCGATTGAACCAGGGCCGCCAGATTTTCGTTCTCAAACGCATTCGCCGACAAATTGATCGAGAATTTCAGACTTGCATGATCTTGGCGAAGTGTTGCAAGAACCTTGATCGCGTTCCGGATCAGCCATGCATCGATCTCGACCATCAACCCAAACCGCACTGCGGCCGGCAGAAACGCGTCGGGTACAATGTCCTTGCCACCGTCGGCTATCATCCGAAGAAGCACCTCGTGGTGTGAAATCTCTCCGGTCGCAATACACACTATTGGCTGATACCGAAGCGCAAATGCATCATTATCAATGGCCTCGCGAAGTTTCCCGATCCACCCAACGTCGGCAATCATCTGATCTGCGCCACGTTCCGACTCTCGGAAGAAGTCGAATCGATTTCGGCCGCATTCCTTCGCTTCCCGGCATGCAATGTCGGCCTGTGCGAGCAGCTCGTCATGATCATATTTCTTCGAGTCGATCATGGTGATTCCGATGCTACAGTGAATATGGAATACCTTGTCGTATTCAACATGAGCAAATTGCCGCATGTCCTCGAGGATCGACTCGGCCATCAATTTCACCTGCCCTCTCGACATGTTCCTGAGCAGCACGACAAACTCGTCGCCGCCAAAACGAGCTACAATCCCGCGCGCGCCGACCAGGATTTCGATTTGCCTGGCTACATTCACAATCATTCGATCACCGGCCTGATGGCCACAAGTATCATTCACATACTTGAATTGATCGAGGTCGATAAATAACAGTGCGCTGCATTTCTTATTGCGCGAAACGCTCTGGATTTCCTTTTTTACATCGCTGACCAACCGACGCCGATTGTATAGACCGGTGAGAGCATCGTGATTGGCCAGTTCCTGTAGTTTGGCGTTACGTTCGCCGAGCGCCGCCGCAGTAGACTGCAACGCTTCGACAATTTCCGAGATTTCGCGATGTGCGGCGGCCTTGAAGCGTACCGACAGGTTGCCTTTCGCGAGTTCGGCGATAGGCTGCTGAAGATCGGAAATCCCCGCCAGTGCGCGGCGAAGCGTCATCCTGCCGAGGATGCCGGAAACTACCAGCAATCCAAGGAGCAGGGTTACTGCAAGTTTGATGTTGCCCAGAAGTCTGGCGTGAAACCCGGTGAAGTCAAGCTCGAGACCGACGAATCCAACCAATGTAGTCGAGCTTGCCGGCTGGTCTCTCGCCGGGTCGAAGTCGAACAAGCCATCAGTCGCAATGGCCTCGGTCCAGATTGGAGCGAAAATTTCGAATGTGCGAACATTCAGAATGCTGCTCTTGATCAGATATGGTGCCTCTGCGCCAACCAGCTCGGAAGCCTTTTTGAGCGTGCCGGGGGCAAGTGCACGAACTCGTTGTGTCGACTTCTGCGGGCCGTTCGAAATTTCAAATACCGGCAATCCATTTACGTCGAAATAGGTAACGCCGCGTATTTCCGGATATTTGTCAATATAACTTTCAAGGCGCAGGGTTACCTCTTCATCGTAAGCCAGATAGAGTGGTGCACCAAGATTGTCGAGTTCGTCGGTCCATTGCAGGGCCCAACGACTGTAGTTGTTCTGTAATACCCATTGCCCGCCCCAATACAGGCCTGCAATCGCCAGGACACCGATTGCCGCAGTAATCAGCAGTTGCAGGGACAGGATCTCATGAACCAGCACGCGTTTGCGGCCCGCCCGCGCCAATCTCCGGCGACTAACGGCTGAACGAACGGTGTCGAGCGCAGATGACAGCCAGGGTCTCAAAATGTCTGCTCTGCATCGACGACGGATGTCGTGCTGTCGGTCCGCTGTCCAAATCTTTTCAGGACTTTGTCATTCATGCGGATGTCCATCCTGGTCAACGGAGAAATGTCCGGGATGGAATCCAGTCCGCCACTGTCTATTTCCACCAGGACCGAGACGATCGTCGATGCGATATCCGCCGCGTCCGAGGTCGAGCTTATTGCGGCACCGAGGTTGAGCAATGAATTGTTAAATACCGCGACCTGGATACCGTGTCGCGACGCATCTTTGAACATCTGGCGCAGCACTGGCGGGCTCAGGATTCGGTTATCCGGAAACAGCCAGAAGCCGTCAATTTCATCAGCCAGCCGATTGAAAAGATAAAGCGTTTCGCGATCAGAATTTGCGATCCGGTAGTGCAGATCAATACCGGCCGCTTCGGTTGCTTTGGCCGCTTCCTCGATCAGAGATTCGTGCCCTTCGCCGACGATGGCACCGATCGTCCTGATATCCGGGCTGTGTTTCCTCCATGCCCGCACCTGTAGATCGAGAGGCGGTAAAGCCGCGACGCCCTTGACCCGGTTCGAGATGAGCTCGTTATCTTCGACATTAAAGACCTGACAGAACACCACCGGGACCTGCGAACGCGATTTCGCCGCCGTTGCGGCGTGCAGGCCAATCGCGACCACGGCTTGTGCTTGCGCCTCAAAGACCGCGAAGAAGAGCTCCCTTTCGGAGCGGCTCTTGTCTGCCAGATTGTAGATCGTGTGGTTTTCCAGCATTGAGGCCAACTCGGCGGCCACGCTCGTGTACGCCGGCATTGTATTGGTCACCACGATCGCAACCCGTGTATCGAGGCTTGGCGGTGCCTTGCGGACCGGCTCCGCCGGCGACGGCTGACCTGCCTCCGCTGCTGGCGCCGGCGAATCCCGTGTGTCCCGATCAAAGAGCGCACAGCCGGCAAGGCTCAACGTTATCGCTACAAGCAGCGATCGCTTCAGAAAGTGTCGAAATCGTTGCGGCATGTCCATTGCGAATAGTCCGGCTGTCTGAGTGCAATCAGCAAACCGAATGCCCTCCGAGACCCAAGCGCCGGGACATATTTCATCCCGTCGACCAAGGATATCCGCAGCCCGCCCCGGGGCAAGGATGCAGGTCTCAAATGCGTCGTCGAAGGATGGCGCGTATTTTGTGAAACGACCCGGCAGCTTCAGGCCCGACCCGATTTTTCATTGCGGACAGCCGGACCGATGAGTGCTGTTGCGAATGAGC
>JBHIDG010000394.1:0-3062 GCA_046760025.1 Woeseia sp.
TGGTCCGGGATTCAGAGAATGCCGAATCCGAATTCGCACTGATCAACCTGAGTCTGGAAGACGACGATCAGCGACGATTCGAGGCCGGTCTGGGACCGAACATGGTGGCGTTCGCGGTGGGTCAGGTATCGGTGCGTGAGCGTGATCCAGCCGTGCAGATCGACGTCGTTCGCTTCAATCCTGATCAGACGACATTGGCCGTTGACTATCTGTTGCGCGAAGTTACCGCGACGGAAGGAGAAGACTACTTTGCGCCCGGCACCAGGACCGTTCAGTTCGGGCCGGGGCAGCGCTCAGCGCGAATACTGATTCCACTCGTGCAGGATTCGCAGCCCGAAGCCGATGAAGCCTTCGTGCTTGAGATGCAGGCCCCCGAACTGAATACGGCCGATGCGAACATTTTCCGCCGAATCGCGGTTATGATCCGGGATGACGATTCAACTTCAGAATAGCAGTCAGCAGATCCTTAACCGATCTCACCCAGCAACTGGAGTAATATTCAGGTCAGGGCGATTTCCATGACCGAAAAAGAACTGCGCCGGTATTCGCGCGTCGTGGTCGATGGCGTCGAACAGGCGCCGAGTCGCGCAATGTTGCGCGCCGTTGGATTTACCGACAAGGACTTCTCGAAACCGCAGATCGGCATCGCGTCGACCTGGAATATGGTCACGCCGTGCAACATGCACATCGATCAACTGGCCATAGAGGCGGCGAGCGGCGCGGACAGAGCCGGTGGCAAGAGCGTCATATTCAACACCATCGGCGTGTCCGACGGCATAGCCATGGGTACGCCCGGCATGCGTTATTCAATGGTGTCCAGGGAAATCATCGCCGACTCGATCGAGGCGGTCGTGGGAGCAGAGGGATTCGACGGCCTGGTGACGATCGGTGGCTGCGACAAGAACATGCCCGGCTGTGTCATGGCGATGGCGCGGCTGAACAGGCCTTCGGTATTCGTCTACGGCGGTACGATCAAACCCGGCGCCGCACGGCGGGACATCGTCTCCGTATTCGAGGCCGTCGGCGCCCTGTCAGGCGGCAGGATCGACGAGCGGGAGCTACTCGAAGTCGAGCAGACGGCAATTCCGGGGCCCGGATCGTGCGGCGGCATGTACACGGCAAACACGATGGCCTCTGCGATCGAAGCGCTCGGCCTGAGTCTGGCGAACAGCTCGGCGCAGGAGGCCGAGTCGCCGAGCAAGATCGACGACTGTCGCCAGGCCGGAGAAGCGGTCTTCAAGCTGATCGAGAACGATATCAAGCCGCGCGACATCCTGACGCGTGAAGCGTTCGACAACGCCATCAGCGTCGTCATCGCATTGGGCGGTTCGACGAACGCCGTTCTGCATCTGATGGCGATCGCCAATGATGCGGGCATCGAACTCGGACTCGACGACTTCAGTCGTATTGGTGCCAGAGTGCCGGTTCTCGCCGACGTCAGGCCGAGTGGCCGCTTCCTGATGTCGGAGCTCATCGAAATTGGCGGCATCCAGCCGCTGATGAAGCGCTTGCTGGACCGCGGACTCATGCATGGCGATTGTCTGACCGTAACCGGGCAGACGGTGGCCGAAAATCTCGCCGACGTCGCCGATTATCCGGACGACCAGCAAGTCATTCGAGACTTCGACAACCCTGTCAAGCCGGATAGCCACCTGGTCATCATATACGGCGACATCGCACCCGATGGCGCCGTCGCGAAGATCACGGGCAAGGAGGGAAATCGCTTCGAGGGGCGGGCCCGCGTGTTCCATTCCGAGGAACTCGCGCTGCAGGCAATCCTCGGTGACGAGATCCGGTCCGGCGACGTCATCGTGATCCGCTACGAGGGACCGAAAGGCGGTCCCGGCATGCGCGAGATGTTGAGCCCGACCAGCGCGCTCATGGGCAAGGGACTGGGCGCGGAAGTCGCCCTTATCACGGACGGGCGCTTCTCCGGCGGCAGCCATGGTTTTGTCGTTGGTCACATTGCCCCGGAGGCAGCGGTCGGCGGGCCGATCGCACTGATCGAAGAGGGCGACCTGATCACGATCGACGCGCAACAGCGCCGCATCGACCTCGCGGTCGATAGCGCAGGGCTCGATGAGCGCAGGAAGAACTGGGTCAGACCGGCGTCCGCCGTGACCACGGGCGTATTGGCGAAATACCGCGCCGAAGTGTCGTCTGCGTCCCAAGGCGCCGTGACCACGGCGCCTCCCTGGGAGGAATAGTTGCATTGGTACTTGACCTGACCCGTCAGGTCCGATTTACTGCGCCTGTAGGTATGAATTGCATCTACGTAATGTGCCTGTACGCCGAGACGATCGGTGTCAAAAACACATAAAACAAATGGCGCGCCAGAGGTGCGTGGGTGCAACTGGCAGTAGTAACGGCTAACAAAAAACCGGCTATTGTCCGTAAACCCGCAAGGATTTTCCGAGCGGGTTTTTTTTTGGCGAAACAAACGATGAGTTCGATGAAAGAATCAAACGACGAAGCCCGATTTGCGGACAGTGCAACCCTCGGTGCGCCCGATGCGGTAGCCACATCGGAATGGGTGGTCATGAAATTCGGCGGTACGAGCGTGTCGTGCGCCGACAACTGGCAACGGATTGCCGAACGCATTCAAAACCGCCTCGACGACGGCTTTCGAGTGGTTATCGTTCACTCGGCGCTTAAAGGTGTATCAAACGCTCTGGAAGAGATCCTGTTTACGGCGATAAGCGGAGATCCCTCGGAGCGATTCGAGCAGGTCAGGCAACAGCACTACGATCTGGCCGATACGCTGGGGCTTGACGGGCACGCCCTGCTCGATGAAGCCCTGAAGGAACTCGGGCAACTGATCTCCGGTGTACGCTTGGTGCACGAGGTCAGCCTGCGGGTCCGGGTCCGCGTCATGGCGCTTGGGGAAATCATGGCGACGAGGCTGGGTGCGGCGTACCTTGAAGGCCGGGGCATCGACGCGCACTGGCAGGACGCCAAGGACATTCTGACGAGCGAGACCCGGGCCAACCGCTCAGCTACGCAAAGCTATCTGTCGGCGACCTGTCCTTACGATTCCGATCCCGATCTCGCCGAAGAACTAG
>JBHIDG010000395.1:0-3042 GCA_046760025.1 Woeseia sp.
GATCGACGAGCCGCACCACTTCGCTCTTGTGCGGCAATGTGACATTGAGACCTTTGCCCCCCGTGCGCTGAAACTGTTTTATCGCGACCTCGAGCTTACCGGGCGCAACCTGCAGCAATTCGTACTGGAGCTCCTGGCCGGTCTGTATGGCAAACAAGCGGTGAATGACGGGCGAGCGACTATGGGTGACCGGGTAGCCAATGACCCCGTAGCGATCAACGACAGGGGGTTCGTTGTCCATGCGCTACTCGTCCGCCAGCCAGTCTGCGACAGCCAGTGAATAATAGCTCAATATCGCGCTGGCGCCGGCACGTTTGACGCACAGCAGGGCTTCGAGTACGGCAGAACGCTCGTCGAGCCAGCCGCCGTCGCCTGCGGATTTGAGCATGGCGTACTCGCCGCTGACCTGATACGCAAACAGCGGAACACCGAACTCGTCGCGTGCTCTCCTGATGATATCGAGATACGGCATGGCTGGTTTCACCATGACGATGTCCGCGCCTTCGGCCAGATCGAGCCCGATCTCCCGCAACGCTTCGTCACTGTTCGCCGGGTCTAACTGATAAGTTTTCTTGTCACCGCCGCCGAGGTATTCGCCCGACCCGACGGCATCTCGAAAAGGGCCGTAGAAACATGAAGCGTACTTCGCGGCATAGGCAAGGATGAGAGTGTTGACAAAGCCCCTGCTTTCGAGGTCGGCGCGTATCGCGCCGACACGCCCGTCCATCATGTCCGACGGCGCTACGATATCCGCTCCCGCCGCGGCGTGTGAAGCGGCCTGTTTGACGAGCGCCTCGGTGGTCTCGTCGTTCAACACATAACCGTCTTCGTCGATGATGCCGTCCTGCCCATGCGTCGTATAAGGATCGAGCGCAACATCGGTTATCACGGCAAGGTCGGGATGCGTTGCCTTGATGGCCGTAACGGTTCGTTGGACCAGCCCGTCCGGGTTCGCCGATTCCCCGCCATCGAGGCTTTTCAGCGCGGGCTCGATTACGGGAAACAGGGCCACCGCGGGGATACCGAGGGCGACCGCCTCGTCGGTCTGTGCCAGAATGCCATCGATGCTGTGTCGCGCCGTGCCCGGCATCGACGGCACGTCCTCCGACCGTTTTTTGCCGTCCAGCACGAACATGGGGTATATCAGGTCCGATGAGCTTAAGCTCGACTCGGCGACCAGGCGCCGCAATGCTGCACTGCGGCGCGATCGCCGGAGCCGCGTGGAGGGGAACCGACCCGGGACTGATTTGCTCATAGCACTATCGTAATCACTGGTAATACTTGGATTTTCCCTGTATTTCGGTAGGGTTTCCACGCCTGAATCACACAATCGCTCGCCGGGGGTAATAATTTGCCGACTGATCAGGTCATCTCGAATGAGTAGCAGTAACTCAGATCTGGAGCGCAGAGAGCGGTTCGATCGACTGGTGGCCGTATGGCATCGGGATATGTATCGCTATGCATTCTGGCTGTGCCGCGACCGCACAATCGCTGAAGACGTCGTCCAGGAGGCGCTGCTTCGGGCTTGGAAGTCACTGGACGGGCTGCGCGAGGATCAGGCGGCAAAGCAATGGTTGTTGACTATTATTCGCCGGGAAAATGCGAGGTATTTCGAACGAAGACGACTGGACACGCTGGATATCGACGACCTGCCGGCGTCTCAGGCAGCGATGCTCGCGGAGAGCACCGACTCCGATCTCGATGACGTAAGAGAGGCGATATTCCGGCTGGATGATGACTACCGTGAGCCGCTGGTACTGCAGGTGTTGTTGGGACACTCGACGAAAGAGATAGCGGAGATGATGGATATCAAGCCGGGCGCCGTGCTGACCAGACTGCACCGGGCACGCTTAAAGCTAAAGAAGGAGATCGCAGAAGACGCGGCAGTGTGAACGCTACGGGAAACACTATGAACTGTGAGGACTACAGAAGGGCAATAGCGGCGGATCCGTCGGAGCCGTTTGACGGCGGCGCGCTGCATTCGGCGGACTGCCCGTCCTGCAGCGCCTACAAGGCAGAGATTGAGGCGCTCGACGCAAGGATTGCGGCGGCGCTGGCCATCGATGTGCCGGAACTCGAGATACCGGAGCTGCCGGCGCTTTCGGGTGCGGACAAGGTCGTCGAGCTCGCATCGTGGCGCCGGGTCAGGTGGACGACCCCTACCTGGGTAGGCATCGCGGCAAGCGTGGTTCTCGCGACGGTTGTCGGTGTGCGCCTGATCAACACGGGCCCGCATCCGGCAACGCTGGCCGAACAGGTAATTGCGCACCTCGACCACGAGCCGCAGGCGCTGAGGATCACGGATGAAGCGATATCGGATCGCAGGCTCTACTCGGTTGTGCGGCCGGCGATTGCGAGCCTGGATCGCGAGCTCGGCCTGATTACTTATGCAAGGAGTTGCGAGATCAATGGCAAGGAAGTCCCGCACCTCGTCTTAAAGGGGGAGAGAGGACCCGTCACGATTCTGTTGATGCCCCACGAGATGGTCGACATGCCCATACCACTCGATGGCGTAAGTATCGAAGGCGTCATCCTCCCCGTCGGCGACGGCAGCATTGCGATAATCGGCGATCGCGGGGAGCCGATTGATCAGTTGGAAACACGGGTCATAGAAAAAATTCACTGGAGTATTTAGGAGAAAGGTGTCAGGTAGTTGTCCTTTTTCCTTTTGGGGGTGTCATGAATTGAAACCTGACACCTTTTAAATTGACCAGAGGTAGGAGATAGAAATGTCTGAAAAGCAAGTAGCAAAACCAGTAGCACTGGCAGTCGGAATCGCCTTGGCCGGCTCGTTTGCGGCGATTGAAACCGCAGGCGCCGCCGACACGGGTATAAACCCGTTTGCGATGACGTCACTGCATGTTGCATACATGCTCGGCGAGGGCGAGGGTAGCTGTGGCGGCGACAAGGCAGGCGAAGCCAGCTGTGGCGGCGACAAGGAAGGCGAAGGCAGCTGCGGCGGCGACAAGGAAGGCGAAGGCAGCTGTGGCGGCGACAAGCAAGGCGAAGGCAGCTGTGGCGGCGACAAGGGCGAACAAGGCA
>JBHIDG010000396.1:0-3041 GCA_046760025.1 Woeseia sp.
GATCGACGCCCTCCGCGTCGATCTTGTTGACGACGATCATGCGGCACAAACGCTGCTTGCTGGCGGCATCCATCATCTTGCTGGTAATCGTTTCCAAACCGGTCTGGGCGTTAATCACGATTGCCGCCGTTTCAACGGCCGGTAAGACGGATAACGCCCGGCCGTAAAAGTCCCGGTGGCCTGGGGTGTCTATCAGGTTTACATGAATACCGGAATGATCGAGGTGACAGATCGAAGGATACAGCGAGTGCCCGACTTCCTTTTCTTTCGGATGGGAGTCCGAGACTGTGTCGCCTTTGTCGATGGAACCACAATGGGTAATAACGCCGCCGGCGTACAGGAGTGCCTCGGCGAGCTGCGTCTTTCCAGCGTTACCGGGTCCAACCAGGCACACGTTGCGAATGTCAGCGGTGGTATAAGCCATGTATCGTTACCTCCTCTTGGCGAAAGGTTTGTATGAGCTTACCGCAGAGAGAGGGATTGTCCACACCTCGTTTAAGGCCTTTCAAATCAGGTAGATATCGGCCATCCGGAAATTTGAGGTAGGTTCTAATATGATCGAGAGACAGCTTTTGTAGGTGTCGGCAAAATGAGGAGGCTATGACGTGAGAAAACCGGGTAGCAGGGAATTCGCGCGGGCCGCAGGTATTGCACTGATTATCTCGTACGCATTGGTGGCGTCCGGGACGAAAGTCCTGGCCGAGGAAATTGCCGTTATCGGTACGGGTATGGTGTCCGGCGCGCTGGGCCCGCGTTTCGCAGAAATCGGTCACGACGTGGTCTACGGATCCAGAAATCCTGCGCGGGATGGTGTGAAGAAACTCGTTGCCCGTACCGGACACGGGGCGACCGTAACGACCCCCGCCGAAGCAGCGGCTGGTGCTGACATCGTTGTCCTTGCAGTTCCGGGAGAGGTTGTTGCGGCGGTCACAAAGGGCCTCGGCGACCTGACCGGCAAGATAATCATCGATCCGACCAACGCCCTCACTCGTGGCGAAGACGGGCTTTTCGAAATGGCTGTCGCGACATCGAACGCCGAACTCATTCAGGGGCTTGCGCCTGACGCCTACGTCGTCAAGGCCTTCAATACGCTGAATTGGCAACAGATGGTGGACCCGGAATCGGCCGGTGGGCCGATTTCGATACCCCTGGTCGGCGATAATGTCGAGGCGAAGGCGGCCGTCGCAACGCTGGTCGAGGGCCTTGGGCTCGAGCCGATCGATGTCGGGCCCCTCCGGTATGCTCACGTCGTGGAAGGCATGCTGATTCTTTATCTCAACAACCGGTTTGTTCGCGGCCAGCCGTTCGATTTTCATCTCAGGAAAGTAAAAACCAAATAGCTACAGAGGCAGCGTGCCTGTCTGATAACATGTGAACATGACAAGTCGCCTGGGCAACCTCTTCCGGCGTCGAACGGCGGTTCAGAGGGGCCGCCAGAACCCGATACTCTTGTCTGCCGTCGATAAATCATCGGAGATCTACGATCAGATACCGTTGAGTAATTTTATTGGAGACGACACGAGGGGTATGCTCGCCAGGCAGTTGTACCTGGAAACGAATCTGATCTGCAATTCACTGGAGCCTGTCGTGACCTGTCGCGGAAAACTCGCGGCCACAATGATCAAGTTTGCGTCGTATCAGGTGCTGATTATTCCGCCACCGCCGGAAGAGGATGTCAGCGGCCTGCGCTCGCAACCGGGAATAACCGGAGAGTTGAAGGAGAATATCCTTCAGATTATCGACAGCGACCATCAGCTTTGTTCGGAGCTGCGCGAAATAACGGATTCCCCGACCCTGGATGTCGTCTGGGAATACCTGCAGCGTTCATACTGGCAGGCATACTGGTTCCTGGAGACATTTAACGCCGCCCGGATCGAACTTGGCGACGTTAAAAAAGAGCGTGACTGGTTCTTGCCGTTCAAACACGCAGCATGTGCCAACTGTGAGCACGTTTACCGCCGGGAAATAGAGTTACCGCCCGCGTTCGATGAAGGAATCGCATCGGACGCGGCGACCGCCTACTCGATCTTTACAGATATCGTAATCTCGGGCGCCGAAGACCCGGAGCTGGAATGGCGCGACTATCACCGGGGCATCAATATTCCACTGCCTGATTTCGGCTAGCTTTCTGGCTCCGCTTCCAGATTTCCGTCTTGTTCTCGGCTGCGCCTTCGATGATGATGTCCCCGCGGCGGCATGGTGTTACCAGATTCTGATCGTCGCAGACCGGCAGAGTTGCCAGGCGTTTGTCATGCCGTTCCCGCATGAAATCCTTCGGTGCGGGCTCGTCCGATAACACACCCAATCCTTCGCTGTCTGTAAAGTAGCGATCCGCCTCGGCTCGGGAATCGAATACCTGCAGGTTCCTGGCTGCCGCCCGGCAACTGGAGTTTTGCTTGTTTACGATGACGTTATCGAAAGTGTCGCGGTAATCGATGAGCTGCTCCAATACCTGCTGACACTCGGCTTCGTCAAAGAAGTAATACTGAACTTCCTGCTCCTGACAGACGGTCTTGCCTTCGGGGGCGACACACTCGGCCAGGGTCAGCACGATTACTTTGATCCAGGCTGTGTCCATGTCATCTCTCCTGCTGTCCTACTCTTAAATATAGAATACTCGGCCGTCATTGCTACCGAAAGCTGATTTAGTTAAATCGAGCGAGAAAGTTTCTTCTCCAGGAACAGGCCGATGAGGCCGAACATCGACATCAGTACGCCCAGGAAAACGATAAGCTTGCTCTGCCAGGGATCGATTTTCCTCTCATCCTGGAGGTAATAGGTCCGGGAGCCCCCTTTGACCCCGAGGTTACAAAGGAATAGTCAAGAATACGCAGCCCGTAATGCATCGAGTACTGGCATTTACCCTGTCTGGGCCACTTTGAAGCTGGGCCGCACGAGGTGAGGTAAACTGAATCACCGGAGGATTCCAGTGCGCAGAGAATCGACCCAGTTCTATATTCCCATCCTGCTTGCCATAGCCGTGGCTGCTGCGCTGACCTGGTACTGGCTGGAAATAAACAAGGGCAGGCCTCCGCCGGAGC
>JBHIDG010000397.1:0-3039 GCA_046760025.1 Woeseia sp.
ATAGATCGCTACTCCGCTGTAGCCCTTTTTGACAGCGTCTTCGTAAAAGCAGTGATAGCCATCGGGTGAATAACAGTCGTCAATCAGTTGATGGATTTGCGCCTTGGTTTCCTGAATGCAAACGACATCAGCCGACTGTTTGTGCATCCACTCGAAGAATCCTTTTCTGGCGGCGGAGCGGATGCCGTTCGCATTCAGGCTGATCACACGAAACACGTTTTCTCCCGGATCTCCACAAAACCACACTGCGGTATGTCATACTGCCGTGCCCGATTTGGCGAACAATCATACAGAATGCGTGCGTACAAGAGAGAGTTTCTCGAGCTGTCACTGGAGCTCGGTGTTCTGCGTTTTGGCGAATTCACGCTCAGGTCGGGTCGGGTGAGCCCGTATTTTTTCGATGCCGGTCTGTTCAACACCGGTTATGCTGCCGCAAAACTCGGTCGCTATTACGCATCGGCGATTGCGGACTCCGACGTCAAATTCGACATGTTGTTCGGCCCGGCGTACAAGGGTATACCGCTTGCAGTTCTGGCCGCCTCCGCGCTCGCGGAACATCACGATCTGGACGTGCCGTATGCCTTCAATCGAAAAGAAGCCAAGAGTCACGGCGAAGCGGGCAGCATAGTCGGCGCAGCGCTGACCGGACGCGTACTGATCGTCGATGACGTTATCACCGCGGGCACCGCGGTACGTGAGGCACAGCAAGTCATAAGGTCGGCGGGCGCCGACATTGCCGGACTGGTTATTTCCCTGGACCGGCAGGAGATCGGCAGGGACTCTCGCTCGGCCGTTCAGGAGGTGGAGCAGACGCTACGGATACCGGTCATCAACATCGTCCAGCTCGAGGACCTGGTGGATATGCTCGAGGAATCAACAGAGTACAAGGAATTTCTTGAACCAATCCTCAATTACCGACAAAGATTCGGCGCTAACTTATAACTTGTTGTTTTTAAGTATAAAGTTCCCTTGTTTACAGACCCCGGAATAGCAACTAAGCTCAGGAAAACGCGAACCAGTCCCTCTCTGGGGGCTGCGTTTTGTGCGATATTTCGGCTATGCGATCGTTAATCATTGCAGTGGTATCGATTCTGCTCGTGCCGCTGGCCTCGACGGCCGGTGAGCGGCAGAAATTGTACCGGTGGGTGGACGCCGACGGCATCGTACATTATGGCGACTCCGTTCCTGCCGAATTCGCCGACTCGGAAAAGCGCGTTCTCAATGAGCACGGCGTCACGGTCGGCGTCATGCACGGCAGGAAGACCGCGGAAGAGATCGCCGAGGAGAACCGGCTCGCCGAACTCAAGCGGCAGGCGGAATTACAGCGCCGGGCCGACGAGGCGCTCCTCGCTACCTACCTCTCGGTTGACGAGATCATCATGCATCGCGACCGCCGGGTGGAACTCTTCAAGGCTCAGTCCCGGGTTACGGAGCTCTATCTTCGCAACATGATGCGCCGCATGACCGAATTGCGTGAAGAGGCGTTGAAGTACCGGCCCTACAGCGAGGATCCGGATGCCGAGATGATCGACCCCGAGCTGGCCGAGGACATTCTCGTCACGAAATCGACGATCAAGAAGCACCAGACCAATCTGCAGCGGTTCCGGGAAGCCGAGCAGAACATCGTTGCCCGCTTCGACGGCGACATCAACCGTTTCAAGACGCTGAAGAACCCGAACTAGCCGGTCCCCGAGTGGCCGAAGCCGCCATCGCCGCGTGCGCTGTCCCTGAATTCCTCGACCACCTCGAACCGGACCTGCTCTACGGGCACGAATACCATCTGGGCAACGCGTTCGCCCGGCCTGATTTCATATGCCTGGCTCCCCCGATTCCAGCAGGAAATGAACACCTGTCCCTGATAGTCGGAATCGATCAGTCCGGTCAGGTTGCCGAGCACCAGTCCGTGCTTATGCCCCAGCCCCGAGCGAGGCAGCAGCACCGCCGCCAGCCCGCTGTCTCCGATATGAATCGCCAGTCCGGTCGGAACCAGCTCGGTCTCCCCGGGCTCTACTGATATCGGCTCGTCGATGCATGCGCGCACATCGAGGCCCGCCGACCCGCCGGTCGCATAGTGCGGCAAGGGTATCGAGTCCCCCAATCGGGAATCCAGAATCTTAAGCTCGATTGCCCGCAATGAACTTGCCCGCTTCCGTCTTTGCCTCGAAGCGCTTCGCAATCAGAAGGACCAACCGGGCCGCCAGCTCCGACTTGGCGCTCATCGGAAACGACCGCTCACCCCCGTGCCAGAACACCTCGACCGCATTGTCTTCGCAGTCGAAGCCACGGCCGGCGCCGACTCGGTTCGCGACGATCATGTCGAGGCCCTTGTTGTCTAGTTTACCGAGCGCGTAGTCCCGGACGTGCTCGGTCTCCGCCGCAAATCCGACCGTGAACGGCCCGGCTGCCAGTTTCGCCACCGATGCGAGCGTATCGGGTGACTCGATCATGTCGATCCGCATGTGCGCTTTGGTTTTCTTGATCTTGTTTTTTTCGGACTTCTCCGGCCGGTAATCGGATACGGCGGCGGCACCGATGAAAATGTCCACGCCCCCAACGTGCTCGTGCGTCGCGGCGAACATCTGCTCCGCCGTCTCCACGTAGACGCACTGTATGCCTGCCGGTTCGGCCAGGCCGACCGGACCGCTGATCAGGACGACCTCGGCGCCCGCGTCTCTCGCCGCACGGGCCAGTGCGTATCCCATTCTGCCGGAGCTGCGGTTGGTGATGTAGCGTACAGGATCGATCGCCTCGCGGGTCGGGCCGGCGGTGACCAGGACCGTCTTTCCCCGGAGCACCTGCCTCACGCCTTCTGCGATGGATACCGGCGGCGACGGCTGCACCGCGGCGGCGATGTCCTCCGGTTCCATCATTCGACCGACGCCGGTTTCCCCGCAGGCCTGATCGCCCTCCTCGGGGCCGAGCAGCCTGACGCCGCGCGCTTCGAGCAGCTCCCGGTTCGCCTGCACCGCCGGGTTCGACCACATGACGTGATTCATGGCCGGTGCGATGACGATGGGGGCACGCGTTGCGAGACATAAG
>JBHIDG010000398.1:0-3036 GCA_046760025.1 Woeseia sp.
GTTGTGCTCGCCGTGACCGACCTCACCGACGGTGGCGCGGCAGTCGATGTGAATACTGCGTGTCTCGCCGGAGCGGAGCCGAATCGTGGCATATGCGCCCTCGCGTGCCGCCATCTGCGCCGAGCCACCGGCCGAACGAACGAGCTGACCACCCTTGCCGGGTTTCAGCTCGACGTTGTGTACGAGCGTGCCCACCGGAATGCTTCTGATCGGCAAGGCGTTGCCTGGCTTGATCGGCGCATCCTCACCGCTAATGATCGATGCACCTTCCCTCAGGCCTTTCGGCGCGAGGATGTATCGACGCTCGCCGTCGCGATATTTGATCAGGGCCAGGTGTGCGCTGCGGTTCGGATCGTATTCAACGCGCTCCACATTACCCGGAATCCCATCCTTGTCGCGCTTGAAATCCACGATGCGATAACGCTGCTTGTGGCCGCCACCGTGGTGGCGAACCGTGATCCGTCCGCGATTATTGCGGCCGCCCGACTTCGATTTCGTGTCAACAAGCGGGCTATACGGCTTGCCTTTGTATAAATCCGGCGTACGCACCGCGACAGCAAATCTGCGTCCCGGCGATGTCGGCTTTGATTTGTGCAGTGACACTGGCGTTACTCCACCCTTATTCCGTACCGAGGAATTCGATGGAACTTCCCTGTGCCAGCTTTACGTACGCTTTCTTCCATGCGGCTCGCTGACCCCAATTCAACCCGTGCCTCTTGATCTTGCCGCGGCAATTGACGACCTGGACGTCCTCGACACTGACTTCAAAGAGCAACTCGACTGCCTGTCGGATCTCGTCCTTCGTTGCATCCGGCCGCACCCTGAAGACGACCTGGTTATGTTCTTCGGCGACGACTGTGCTCTTTTCCGACAAATGCGGACCTTTTAGCACCGTCATGAGCCTTTCCTGATGATGAATTGCGGTCATGACAATCGCTCCTCGATCAGCTTCAATGCGGGCAGTGTTATCAACACCTTGTCGAATCGCATCAGTACAACCGGATCGACTGATGCTACGTCACATATGCCGACGTTTTTCAAATTCCGTGCCGAAAGATATACGTTTTCGTCGAACGCCTCATTGACTATTAGGACGTTGTCGAGTCCGAGTTTCTTGAGCATGCCGCCGAGCTCTCCGGTCTTCGGCGCCTTCAGGGTAATCTCTTCCGTGACGATCAGGCGGTCCTGCCGGATGAGTTCTGAAAACACCGAGCGCAGCGCACCGCGGAACATTTTCTTGTTCACCTTCTGGTCGTACTTCTTCGGTCTCGCGGCAAATGCGCGGCCGCCGCCCACCCAGATCGGGCTGCGGATCGTGCCGGCCCTGGATCGGCCCGTGCCCTTCTGGCGGTAGGGCTTTGCCCCGCCGCCGCGGACTCGTGAGCGATTTTTCTGCGCTTTGGTGCCGGCCCGGCCACCCGCGAGATATGCCGTGACGACCTGGTGAACCAGCGCCTCGTTGAAATCCGCGTCGAATGCACTCGCGGCGACATCGACTGTGCCGCTGCCTTGCATCTTGAGCTTCATGACGACTCTCCCGCTACGGCCTTGACGGCCGCCCGTACGACGACGCGGCCGCCCGAGTGTCCGGGAACCGCACCCTTTATCATCAGCAGGTTGCGTTCCGGATCCACGCGAACGACCTCAAGGTTTTGCGCAGTGCGCCGAACATTACCCATCTGCCCCGACATTTTCTTGCCTTTGAAGACCCGGCCCGGCGCCTGGTTCTGGCCAATGGAGCCCGGCGCACGGTGTGCCAGCGAATTTCCATGGGTCGCATCCTGCGTGCGGAAATTATGGCGCTTGACGGTGCCGGCGAAGCCTTTGCCGATGGACGTTCCGACGACGTCGACTTTCTGACCTGCTTCGAAGACGTCCACCGCGATCGCCTGTCCAGGTTGAAAATCGCCATCTTCCGGCTCATCGGCAGGGTCGAGGCGAAATTCAGTGATCAGATCGCCGGCCTCAACCTTTGCTCTCGCAAAGTGGCCGGCTTCAGGCCTTGACACGCGCGACGCCTTCCTCCCGCCTGCTGTTACCTGAAGCGCGCGATAGCCATCATTCTCCACGGTCTTCACCTGCGTGATTCGGTTTGGCTGTGCCTCGATGATCGTCACCGGAATCGATTCGCCGTCATCGGTGAACAGACGTGTCATACCGCACTTCCGGCCAATAAGACCCATTGTCATGTCAAAACCTCACATCGATTCGATTGCCGGCGCTCTCAAAATACTTTGCAACGACTACGATTTGCCGAAGCTGCTCTGAATCATGGGGACAGTTTACTTATCTCCAAATCCCTCGATTCAGTGCCCACACGAGGAGACCAGTAAACTGTCCCCATGATTCAGACACGCGAAAGGGCCAGCCATCGCCTGGAACATTTCTCGATGTTCCGATGCTGAGGAGCTGACCCCAATCCGGTTGCAAACCGGCCTCCCGGGATTTGCCGAGTACGCCTTCGGTTTCCTGGCGACCTAACATTAAGCGCCACAAGCCTGAGCTTTGTGACGCCGTTTTCCGAACTTGGCCGACTCCCGGCCCGGCCTAGCCCGATCCAGCCCACTATTATACTGCGGAATCGCCCGCACACAAGTAATTCTGCGGTGCCGGGCACTGACTTATTTGACTATTGGCCTAATAGTCAAATAAGTCAGTGCCCGGCACCGTTCAATTCAGCTTTATTTGGACGTCTACCCCGGCCGGCAATTCCAGCTTCATCAGCGCATCGACGGTTTTATCCGTCGGATCGACGATATCCATGAGCCGCTTGTGCGTCCGGATTTCGTACTGATCGCGCGCGTCCTTATTGACGTGCGGCGAGATCAGAACCGTATACCGCTCCATTTTCATCGGCAGCGGAATCGGACCCTTGACCGTCGCACCAGTACGCTTGGCAGTGTCGACGATCTCACGGGCGGAGTTGTCGATCAGGCGATGATCAAAAGCCTTCAGACGGATTCTTATGTTTTGGTTGGTTGCCACATTTTGTCCTATCTTGGCTGGTGCCGGGCACTGACTTATTTGACTATTAGG
>JBHIDG010000399.1:0-3022 GCA_046760025.1 Woeseia sp.
TATGCCGGTCTGCGCCCTGTCCACGTCGTAATCGCACTTCTGCAGCAGCTTTTGAATGATGTTTTCGACGTCTTCGCCGACATAACCGGCTTCGGTCAGGGTCGTTGCGTCGGCGATCGTAAACGGGACGTTGAGAAGTCTCGCCAGGGTCTCGGCGAGCAGTGTCTTGCCACATCCGGTGGGGCCTATCAGGAGAATATTGCTCTTCGCGAGCTCGATATCGTCCTTGCTGCGGTCACCGGATTGATCGTCGAGCCGCTTGTAATGGTTGTAGACCGCCACCGAGAGGACTTTCTTGGCGCGCTGCTGGCCGATCACGTATTCGTCCAGGATGCCCTTGATTTCCTGGGGTCGGGGCAGTTTGTCGCGGCCGGCCTCACCCGCGTCTTCGAGTTCTTCCCGGATGATGTCGTTACAGAGTTCGACGCACTCGTCGCAGATAAAGACCGAGGGACCAGCGATCAGCTTGCGAACTTCGTGCTGGCTCTTGCCGCAAAAAGAACAGTACAGGAGCTTGCCGTCCTCGTTCTTACCGCGGGTCTCATCGCTCATACGGGGCTCCGTATTTAAAAATCAATCTGTTACGACCTCAGTGTATATAACACGCGACCCGAAGGCATGCCAAGCGCCACGTCTCAAATAGCTCTCTTGTGTATATAACTCTCTGATATTAATCAGATTCGCTGTCTCCCGGCGTGCCCATTTCGGCGCGCTGCTCGAGCACCGTGTCAATAAGGCCATACTCGACGGCCTGCTCGCCACTCATGAAGTTGTCCCTGTCCAGGTCCTTGTCGATCTGTTCGACTTTCTGGCCGGTATGGCGGGCCATGATCTCGTTCAGGCGCCGCTTCAGCTCCAGGACCTCTTTCGCATGAATGTCGATATCGGTCGCCTGTCCCTGGAAGCCCGCACTCGGCTGATGAACCATGATCCGCGAATGCGGCAGCGCATACCGCTTGCCCTTGGTACCACCGCCCAACAACAGCGCTCCCATGCTGGCGGCCTGGCCGACGCAGATCGTCGAGACATCGCTGGTTATAAACTGCATGGTGTCGTATATCGACAGGCCGGCGGTCACGGTCCCTCCCGGCGAATTGATATACAGGTGAATATCCTTGTCCGGGTTTTCGGATTCCAGATACAACAGTTGCGCGACGACGAGGTTGGCCATGTGATCCTCGACGTTGCCGACGACAAAGACCACCCGCTCCTTGAGAAGTCGCGAGTAAATATCGTAGGCGCGCTCCCCCCTGGCGGTCTGCTCGACGACCATCGGAACGAGATTCAATGCTTTTGCGCTCATATCTTTTTCCACTCTCTAATGCTTAGAAACGTCTGAACACGGATGTTCCCCACTCAGGCGTCCATGTATTCCTTGAAGCCTACTTTCTTAGGCTTAACGACGCTGTTTTCCATCAGCCAGTCGACTGCCTGGTCTTCCAGCACCAACGGCTCTATCTGCGCCATGACCTGTTCATTGCCCAGGTACATGGCAACCATGTCTTCCGAGTTTTCATAGCTGGCACACATCTCCTCGACCCGCTCGCGAACGCGATCGGCGTCGATGGTCAGATTATTGTCCTGAATCAGTTGACGCACCAGGAGTCCCAGCCTGACACGACGCTCGGCGGCCTCGGCGAAGCTCTCGGCCGGAGGCGCCTTGTCGTGATCCTCGATGCCGAGGCGGCGCATGGCGTCATGCTGCAGCGAACGCATTTCCTGTTCCTTGAGCGCGTTCGGTATTTCGATCGGATTGGCGTCCACCAGGCCGTTCAGCGCCTGCTCCTTGATATCAGCCGACACGCGTTGTTCCGCTTCCCGCTCCATGTTGCGTAGCACATCCACGCGCAATTCCGCCAGACCGCCATCTTTCACCTCATACAGCTCGGCCAGGCTGTTGTCGAGCGGTGGAAGCTCCTCTTCCTCGACCCGGTGCACCGTGACCTCGAAATCGATTTTTTTCGAGGCCAGCGTGTCCTCGTGGTAATCCTTCGGAAACTTGACCCTGAATGACTTTTCATCGCGGGCCCTGACACCGGTGAGCGCTTTTTCGAAGTCGGGCAACATCCGCCCCTCGCCGAGATGCACCGGCACCTCTTTGCCCGTGCCGCCCTTGACCGGCTCTCCCTTCAGCGTGCCATCGAAATCGACGATGACACGATCACCTTCTCGGCTCTCACGCTCCACCGCCGACCATGTGGCCTTCTGTTTCCGAAGATTGTGGATCATGTCGTCACAATCCTCGTCGGTTATTTCAACTTCGGGTCTGGTCACCTTGATCTTGTCGAGGCCCTGCAGCGTAATCTCGGGCAGGACTTCGAAAGTCGCTACATACGCGAAACCCTTGTCACCCTTCGATTCCTGCGGCTCGATCTTCGGCCCGCCGGCGGGATTCAGATTCTCCTGAATGACGGCGTCCGAGTAGCTCTTTTGCATGAGTTCCGTGAGAACTTCCTGGCGGACCTGTCCCCCATAGCGCTGGCGAACGACTTTCGGCGGAATCTTGCCGGGGCGAAATCCCTTTATCTTCGCGGTCCGCCCGACCGACTTTAGTCGCGATTCGATTTCCTTTTCAATGCGCTCGGCCGGCAATTCGACGCGCATGCGGCGCTCCAACGTACCAGTCGATTCCACCTTGACCAACATTCCTCATTTCCTTCGGCTACGCCCGGTTGGGCCCGACTATTTCACCGGCACGCTGCGCTCTCGGCCAGTCTTCGATCTTGCGCCACAACCGGTAAAACACTCGGGCCAGGCTTCGAGCCAATCCGCTTCGCTCGATTAACTCTTTAATTTCAAAGGGTTAAATTATCCAGAGGGGTATGGTGCGAAAGGAGAGATTCGAACTCTCACGGGTTGCCCCACAGGATCCTAAATCCAGCGCGTCTACCAATTCCGCCACTTTCGCTCTTGTCTCGGCCAACGGCACCGGTGCACCTTGTCCAGCTGACAATTATAACGCGGAAGTGGACAGACCAGAAAAACGGGGCCGAACCGCTAGTTCACTTAATATGAACTAGCG
>JBHIDG010000400.1:0-3017 GCA_046760025.1 Woeseia sp.
TGTGTCGCTGGCCGCCTGGTTCATGACCAGCGGCGTCATCGGCGGCGCGCTGGGTCAGTGGCCGCTCGGTTATCTTTCGGACAACGTCGGCCGTCGCCAGGTGCTGGTCGCGGCAGCCATCGGCGGCGGGATCACCGGGCTGGTGATCGTCATGCTCGGTTCGGATCTGAGCTTGCTGGAGATCAACCTTCTGGGTGCCGCCTGGGGGGCGATGGCATTTCCGCTGTATTCGATCTCCGTCGCGCACGCAAACGACTACGCCGATCCGGACGATTACGTGAGGATCTCCAGCGGGCTGTTGCTCATGTACGGCTCCGGCGCGGTCATAGGACCGTTTCTGGCATCGGCCGCCATGACTCTCGTGGGCTCGCCGGGCCTGTACCTGTTCAGCGGTGCGATGCACGTGTTCCTCGTGGTTTACGTCGTTGTTCGGACCTTTCGGAGGGAGCCGGCGCCGGAAGATCAGCACATCGCATTCAGCGACGCGCTTGCAACGACCTACACCGCGTCACAGGTTTATGAAGAAGAAATCCAGGCTCATGCAACGGCAGAGTAAGTATTGATGTCGCAAGCAATGACCTCCAGGATCCCGAATCTCATGACCGGCGTACAGCTCCTGGGACACGGCGATTTCAACCAGCTTGTCTATCGAACGGATATCCCCACGCCGCGGCCTGCCACAGGCGAAGTACTGATCCGGGTAGCTGCGGCCGGGATCAACAACACGGACGTTAATACGCGTATAGGCTGGTATGCAAAGAGCGCACGAGGTCCGACGAGTGATGGCGTCGACGAGCGTTCGGCGGCAGCCAGCGGCAGCTGGTGGGGAGATTCAATGCAATTTCCCAGGATCCAGGGTGCCGACTGCTGTGGAACGATTGTTTCCGTTGGCGACGGTGTCTGTGAACGACGAATCGGTGAGCGTGTGCTCGTGCGGCCGATTCAGAGCACCGCCGATCCTGAAAACCCGCTCTCTTTCATTACCTTCGGCGCAGACGTGGACGGTGCCTTCGCACAATTCACCAAGTGCGATTCGGCGCAGGCCCTGATGGTCAAGAGCGACTGGAGCGACGTCGAGCTCGCGTCTATCCCCTGCGCCTTCTCGACGGCCGAGGGCATGCTTTCTCGCGCCGCTGTCGGTGCCGAACGCGTGCTGATAACCGGCGCCTCCGGCGGCGTCGGTTCCGCTGCCGTGCAATTGGCGAAGCGTCGTGGCGCCACAGTTTATGCCGTCGCCGCCGACAAGAAGGCTAAAAACGTGCTCGCGATTGGCGCGGATTACATCGTCGATAGAAATGAGTCGCTTGCTGATGCGCTCGGTGCAAGTTCCATAGATGTCGCCATCGGTCTTGTCGGGGGACCCCGATGGCCGGAGATTCCGGACATCCTGAAAGCCGGTGGCCGTTACGTGGTATCCGGAGCGATTGCCGGACCTATTGTCGAGCTCGACTTGCGTACGCTTTATCTCAAGGACCTGACGTTTTTCGGCAGTACTTACCAGGGTGATGAAATATTCACGAACTTGATCGGCTATGTCGAACGCAATGAAATTCGGCCGGTCGTCGCGAAGACGTTTAGTCTGAAAGACATTGTCGAGGCGCAGCAGACTTTCCTGTCCAAAGATCACACCGGAAAGATCGTTCTCGTTCCGCCGCAATGAGGTTGCTTATGCTGCTTCCTCACGAAGTCCCTGAAACAGACTGACGCAGAGCATCAACAGCACGAAACAAAACGGCAGGGCGACCGAGATGGCCAGCGCTTGCAATGAGGCGACCCCGCCGCCGAGCATCAAGGCGATCGCGACTAGGCCAACCAGCACGCACCAGAATACGCGCTGCTGCACGGGCGCATTCATTTTGCCGCCGGCCGTAATCGTATCGACAACGAGTGACCCGGAATCGGCAGACGTTACGAAGAATATAGCGATCAACACGACGCCGACCACCGACATGAATGTGGTGAACGGCAAGCCTTCGAGCATCTTGAACAGCGCGAGTTCGGGAACGGAGTCGGCGACACCCCGGTAACCGTCGGTAAACAGCTGGTCGAGCGCCGTTCCGCCGAAGGCCGACATCCAGATGATGCCGATCACGGTCGGTATGATGAGCACCCATGTGACGAACTCCCGCACCGTGCGCCCAAAGCTGACGCGGGCGATGAACATGCCGACAAACGGCGACCACGCGATCCACCACGCCCAGTAGAATGTCGACCACCCGTGATAGAAGTCCAGGTCCTCGCGGCCGATCCAGTTGCTCAAGAGCGGCAGGTAATAGACGTAGTCGACGACCGCGCTGCCGAACGTGCCGGCGAGCACGAGCGTCGGACCCGCGATAATGACGAACAGCAGCAGGAAAGCTGCGATCACCATATTGATCTCGCTGAGCCGCTTCACGCCCTTGTCCAGTCCCGCGATGACCGATACGAGCGCGATCGCGATGATTCCCGCAATGATGCCCACTTTCGTTGCGCCGGATGGTGACACCTCGAACAGATAGTACAGGCCGCCGGCCATCTGCTCGGCGCCGAGACCCAGCGAAGTCGCGAGACCGAAAAGTGTCGCCAGCACCGCCGTGATGTCCACGACGTGGCCCAGCGGGCCCCATGCCGCTTTTCCGAACAGCGGATAGAAGGACGAACGGAGCGTCAGGGGCAGCCCCCGGTTGAAACAGAAAAAAGCCAGCGCCAGACCCACGACCGCATAGACCGCCCAGGCATGCAGTCCCCAGTGCAGAATGGCCGACGACATGCCCGCCGCCCTCGCCGCCTCCGTATCGGCCGGGTCGATGCCGATCGGCGGATGCAGCGTATGTGTCACAGGCTCGAGCACGCCGAAGAACATCAGCCCGATGCCGACGCCCGCGGCGAACAACATGGCCAGCCATCCCGGATAGCCGTAACGGGGCCTGGCCTCCGCTCCGCCGAGGCGAACGCGGCCCAGCTTGCTGTAGGCAACGACCAGGCAGAACAGGACGAAGAAGTCCTCGGATATCATGAACGTCCAGTCGAACTTGGTG
>JBHIDG010000401.1:0-3008 GCA_046760025.1 Woeseia sp.
GGTCGGCGAGCGCGGCCTGAAACTCTCCGGCGGCGAGAAGCAGCGGGTCGCCATCGCGCGCGCCCTGCTCAAAAACCCCTGCGTCCTGATCTTCGACGAGGCGACCTCGGCGCTCGACTCCCAGTCCGAGAAATCCATCCAGGCAGAGCTCGACCGCATCCAGGTCGGCAGGACCACGCTGAGCATCGCCCATCGCCTGTCCACCGTCATGAACGCCGATCAGATCCTGGTCATGGACGACGGCCGCATCGTCGAGCGCGGCAGGCACGCAGAACTGCTCCGAGCAGACGGCTACTACGCACACATGTGGCAACTGCAACAGGAGGAACGCGAATCGGGGGACAGTTTACTTATCTCTCGTGCCCATTAAGGGGACAGTTTACGAAACTCGTTTCTCCATTCCTGATCACATGTAAATAAGTAAACTGTCCCCGAATCCCCCCATCGACGGCTATGAGCTGACCGGCGCGAAGGACAAGAAATTGGGCGTCATCTATATCTCTCCGTATCACCGTCGGAATTCACAGAAGGCGCCGAGCGGCCTTGAGCTCGTTACTGACTGATCACACCGACCGTAAAGCGCGCTTCTTTGCCTTCTTCTTTGCTTTGCGTTTGGCCGTCTTCCTGGCCTTTCTTTTGGCCTTTTTCTTTTTCCTGAGAATCGGTTGCCGGCGCGCGGACTGCTCCCCCACCTCGAAAAACAGCTGCGAATGAGTTCCTATCGCCTGAATACGGGCCCGGCGACTTGCTGTGAGGACGTACAAAATACTGAGCGCCGCCAGCGTGTTCGGCGCATGTTTCGTTCTTTCTGCCCTTTTCACAACATCTTTCGCTGTGACTTCTTCGTATCCCTCAAAGCGTCTGTAAACATAGTCTACTGCCCGCTTGGAGACGAGATTGAAGTTGCCGGAATTTATCTTTTGCTTGGATAGCGAGAAGATGACATGCGCATCGGCAGCCTCGAACACGTAGTACGTCTGCCGCACCGCATCCACCCGGCCAAGATAAGATATACCTTGTTCGAAGCTCGATTCGAAATGCATCACGCAGTCCTCGTGTTGTGTTCTGCGATTGTTACTTCCTGAAGCGCGCGGAGCCGCACCAAGCCCGAGCCGTCGAGCCTGTAATTCGGGGGACAGTATACCTAATCCATTTCGTTACCTTTAAACTAAGGCGACATGGTAATTGCGCGACCGACAGCAGAAACAGCAACTCAGCGTGCGGCCGAATTTCAAAATCGCCCGAAGTATAGGCTCGCTGAGGAATCCCTTTCGACATTGTTCTCGACTTGGCCGGCGAACAAAGATCTGAGTCTGATCCACCTAAAGGTTGTAGCACTTAACTCGATGTACTCAACGCAGATATATGATACGTACTCAGTATCCCAGCATATTTACGCTCTAGATATCGACGCTGCACTTTCGACCGGGGATTTGCAGTTGGTGGAGCGCATCGCACGAATGCCAATCGGTGATTCAACGAGATTCAATCTCTCGTTTGCATCGAAGTATTGCAGCTGGCATGAATCTGACAGGTTCGCAATTTTCGATAGCTATGTGGAAGAGGCCCTCTGGTATTTTCAACGCACATATGAGTTCGCCTCGTTTCGTCGGAAGGACCTACGCGTCTATGGGACTTTTATTGAGATCCTTGAGGCCTTCTCAAACGTATTCGATCTGAACAGGCTCTCTAAGAAGGAGTTGGATCAGTACCTGTGGATCGAAGGAGAAAGTGTTCGTGTCGCCTAACAAGGCACTTCAGCCGAGAGCGTGCCACAATGCGGCCCGCTGCAGTTCCGGGGACAGTTCACTTAATCGGCACACCCATTCTCCAACACGTACAGATAAGTGAACTGTCCCCGGAATTTCAGGCCGTCATCGCTCGAAGCCTTTTCGAGATTTCGGGATCGAGGTCCGCCATGTCTCTCAACAAGTTGCATTGCATGCTGACCCGGGCTACGTCCAGCAACCTCTCGTCGATCGGATAGGTCTTCTTTTTCTTGAGCCACGCCAATACCGTCGACAGATGCCAAATCGCGGGCTTCCCGTCGTGCACAGGCAGTGGAAAATCCGCGTCATTCCTTATCATGAGCTTGCGCATGTTTTGGCGCGTAAACCCGAGCAGCTCGGCGATATCCGTCAGGCCGACCAGGTCCGGACCGATTTCGATCAGTTTTGCATCGGGAATAGCTCTCTTGACGTCAGACACCGCGCTCAAGACAGCGTCAGACGCCGACGATGCCCTGCGAGTGAAATTGAGCGCAATTCGGCCTCCGGAACCCAGGCCGATCAGCGCATCGTCGCAGCCTTCGCTTGCCAGTCTCTCGAGACATGATTCCGGATCGGCGTCAGACCGCCCCAGCGAAAACCTCAAGATAAAGTCATATTGCTTCATTCAGTTGTCTCAGCGGAAGTGTACTCAGCGCCGGTCCCTGATCCAGATACAGTGATCCACCACCCGCCGAATCTGCCTGGCATGGTTCCCCGCGTTGCGTGGCGTCCTCCAGATACTCGAAATACAAAACTCCCCGCAACTGCAATTCCTGTCATTGTGCGGGCACTACATCCTGCCCACGCCTGCGAACCACCCACATGGACGCGCCAGCCTCGTTCTTCCGCATACTTCAGAGCCGCTTCGATTTCCGGCTTGGGATGGGGTTCACGCGACATCGACGCTCGGCTCAACAGGAAGACTAGATAGCCAGCAGATTGGTTGTCAAGTGACAACCACTCATTCCGGTCAGTTTTGATGGGGTCTCCAGACCGTCCGACCTGAACCAGATCGCCGGCCACACCGGACAACTGGTCTCAGTATCCGATGCTCCAGGGATAGCCCGTGACCATCAATCGCTGCAATTCATCAAGAAACAGTTTCAATTCCGGGGGCAGTTCACTCATCTCTCGCGCCTGAAGCTCTCCCGATGTGGCGCTTGCCGCCCTTCCCGCCTGCTCGGATGACAGTAAACGAGCGTCTTATGGAAAGTTGGTGTACGGGTCGGTGTTCCTGGC
>JBHIDG010000402.1:0-2980 GCA_046760025.1 Woeseia sp.
GTCCGCCGCCGCCCGCCTGGCGATGGCCAAGCCGATACCACGGCTGGCGCCGGTGACAAATAAGGTCCGGCGCTTGAGATTGCTCATCTTTTATGGTCCTACATTCGGAAGATGCCGTAGGGTGATTCCGCACCCCGCAGGCGATTCATTGACACCGAAATGGCCTGGCCGAGAAACTTTCGGGTATCGACCGGATCGATGACGCCGTCGTCCCACAGCCTCGCCGTCGCGTAGTACGGATGCCCCTGGGTCTCATATTGATCACGGATTTCCTTCTCGAAGGTTTTTTGTTCTTTTTCGGGCCAGGCCTCGCCCCTGGCTTCCAGGCCGTCCCGCTTGACCGTCGACAGAACCAATGATGCCTGTTCACCGCCCATAACGGAAATGCGTGCGTTCGGCCACATCCACAACATTCGTGGACCGTACGCCCGGCCGCACATCGCGTAATTGCCGGCGCCGAATGAACCGCCGATGATGACCGTGAACTTGGGGATCGATGCAGTCGCCACCGCATTAACCATTTTGGCCCCGTCTTTCGCGATGCCGCCATGTTCGAATTTCTTGCCGACCATGAATCCGGTGATATTTTGCAGGAAGACGACGGGGATTCCGCGGCGGTTACACAGTTGTATGAAATGCGCGCCTTTCTGCGCCGATTCGGAAAAAAGAATGCCGTTGTTCGCCAGGATGCCGACCGGATAACCATAGATATGGGCATATCCGCAGACTAACGTGGCCCCGAACAGCGCCTTGAATTCCTGAAACTCGGATCCGTCGACGATCCGCGCGATGACTTCGCGCACATCATAAGAAAACCGGTAATCCGGCGAGACGATGCCATAGAGCTCCTCGGCCGGGTAGACGGGCTCGACCGGGTCGCGGACCTCGACACCACTCTCTTTTTGCCACTCAAGGTGGGAAACTATTTCCCGGACGATTTCGAGTGCGTGCCCATCGTCGTCGGCGAGATAGTCCGTGACGCCCGAAATTCTCGAGTGAACTTCGCCCCCGCCCAGTGACTCGGCATCGACAACCTCACCGGTTGCCGCCTTGACCAGCGGCGGGCCGCCGAGAAAAATCGTGCCCTGATCCTTGACGATAACGGCCTCGTCGCACATCGCCGGGACATAGGCGCCGCCGGCCGTGCACGACCCGAGAACCGCCGCTATCTGCGGGATGCCGAGCGAAGACAGCCGCGCCTGGTTGAAGAAAATGCGTCCGAAGTGGTCCCGGTCCGGGAAGACCTCATCCTGCTTCGGCAGATACGCGCCGCCGGAATCGACCAGATAGATGCACGGCAAACCATTGTGTTCCGCGATCTCCTGTGCGCGCAGGTGCTTCTTGACCGTGATCGGATAGTAGGTGCCTCCTTTGACGGTCGCGTCATTGGCGACGATCATACAGTCGGTGCCGCTGACCGGTGCGATCCCGGCGATGATGCCGGCCGAGGGAACTTCGTTGTCATACAAGCCGTAGGCGGCCAGTTGTCCGATTTCCAGAAACGGCGCGGCACGATCGACGAGTTTCCGGATACGGTCCCTGGGGAGCAGCTTGCCACGCGCGAGGTGCTTGTCCCTCGCCCTCTTACCGCCGCCGTGAGAAATTTTTTCGGCGACGTGTTTGAGGTCCTCTGCCAGGTGGCGATTGGCGGCATCGTTCCCGGCAAAGCTCTCCGAGTCCGTTTTGACTTTGCTCTTGATCCTGGGCATCACCTCAGCCCGTAGCGTTGTACAGCTCGCGTCCGATCAGCATTCGACGTATCTCGCTCGTTCCGGCACCGATTTCATAGAGTTTCGCATCCCGCAGAAGGCGCCCGGCAGGATACTCGTTAATATAACCATTGCCGCCGAGCGACTGAATGGCCTGGCTGGCCATCCAGGTAGCCTTCTCCGACGCATAGAGAATACAGCCGGCGGCATCGAATCGGGTCGTTTGCTCGCGATCGCACGCCCGGGCGACGGCATAAACATACGCTCTCGATGAATTCATCGACGTATACATGTCGGCGATCTTCCCCTGCATCAGCTGAAAAGTCCCGATAGCCTGACCGAACTGCTTTCGATCATGCACGTACGGCATGACCAGATCAAAGCAGGCCCGCATGATACCGAGTGGTCCGGCGGCCAGAACCAGGCGTTCATAGTCCAGTCCGCTCATCAGAATGGCGGCGCCCTTGCCCGGCGTGGCCAGCATGTTTGTTTCTGGCACGTGGCAATTTTCGAACAGCACTTCGCTGGTATCCGAGCCGCGCATGCCGAACTTGTCGAGTTTTTGTGGCGTCGACAATCCCGCGGATTCACGCTCCACGACGAAGGCACTCACACCCCTGTTCCCGGCGTCCCGGTCCGTAATCGCGTAGACTACGAAGACGTCCGCTTCAGGCCCGTTCGTGATCCACATCTTGCTGCCGTTCAGGACATAGCCGTCACCGTTCCTGACTGCGATCGTACGCATGCCGAGAACGTCAGACCCTGCGCCCGCCTCGCTCATCGCGAGTGCGCCGACATGCTCCCCCGATATGAGTTTTGGTAAATATTTGTTCTTTTGTTCGGCATTACCCCAGCGTCGAATCTGATTGACGCAGAGATTCGAGTGCGCGCCGTATGACAGCCCTACGGAGGCGGATGCACGGCTGATCTCTTCCATCGCAACGACGTGAGCAAGATAGCCGAGCCCGGCACCGCCGAATTCTTCTTCAACGGTGATGCCCAACAATCCCAGCTTACCGAGTTCCGGCCACAGATCTCTCGGGAACTCGTTGGTTGAATCGATTGCTTCCGCACGCGGCGCTATGCGATCGGCGGCGAAGCCCTGTACGGACTCGCGCAGTAGATCAAGGTCTTCACCGAGCCCAAAATCAAAGTCAAACATGTCGCACAGCCTCAATAGCCAGTCTCAATAATGCGTATCACGGGCCGCCGAATGAATACCATTCGACAGGTATAGGTGCCGGAGCAAACTTTCCGAACTTTTCCAGCTT
>JBHIDG010000403.1:0-2978 GCA_046760025.1 Woeseia sp.
CTGACCAGCTCTATCGCCGCGCCTCCATTGCTGGATCAGGTGATGGGTCTCGGGGAGTTACGTGTTGTCACGCGTAACAGTCCAACGCCTTATTATGTCGGCCCGGATGGTCCGGCCGGACCGGAGTTCGATCTGGTGCGTGGCTTCGCCGAAGACCTCGGTGTGACGCTCGTCATCAACACAGTCGACAGTGTCTCCGAAATCCTGCCGCATCTGTTGTCCGGAAAGTCACACATGGCCGCGGCCGGCCTTTCCATTACCCAGTCGCGGCGTGAGTACCTGAGTTTCGGTCATCCGTACGACAGCGTCGACATGCACCTCATCTATCGGCTCGGGACCGGTAAACCCCGATCGATCGAGCAGGTGTTCGGCAAGTCGATCGAAGTCGCAGCCGGGAGCAGTCATGCCGACATGCTCGCGTCGCTGAGTCAGGTGTATCCGCAACTGACGTGGTCCGAGAACGCCGATGTCGAAATCGCCGACCTCCTGGAAAAAGTCGCGCTCGGCGAACTCGATCTGACGGTCGCGGACAGTACGCAATTCAACATTCAGCGGCATTTTTACCCCGATCTTCGCGTGGCGCTCGATCTCGAGATCGCCGGTCCGATCGCCTGGGCGTATCGCAAGGGTGAGGGTGACAGCCTGCTTGCCCGTGCCGACGAATACCTGATCAGTACAGAACGATCCGGCCTGCTCGCCCAGGTTCACGACCGCTACTACGGCCACACCAGGAAATTCGATTACGTCGGCACCAGGTCGTTCATTCGCCATTTCGACAGCCGCCTGCCTCGATACCGGCCCTGGTTCGAGGAAGCAGGCAGATTGAACGGTGTCGACTGGCGGCTACTGGCTGCAATCGGTTATCAGGAGTCGCATTGGCGATCGCATGCCGTGTCACCGACTGGCGTTAGGGGAATCATGATGCTGACCGAGGCGACCGCCGATTACCTCGAAATCGAGGATCGCATGGATCCCGAGAGTAGTATCTTCGGAGGGGCACGATATTACGCCCGGCAGACCGAGAGGATTCCCGACAGCGTCGACGAACCGGACCGCACATGGATGGCGCTTGCTGCATATAACGTCGGCTTCAATCACGTCAAGGATGCGCGCCAGATCGTCGAATGGGAAGGCGGCGACCCGGACAAGTGGGTCGATCTCAGCAACGCACTCCCGCTTCTCGCCAAGCGCGAGTGGTACTCACGAGTCAACTACGGCTACGCGCGTGGCTGGGAGCCGGTCCTTTACGTCAATAACATTCGCAGTTACTACAATATTCTCCGCTGGATTACTCAGGGCGAGGAATCCGGGGACAAACAAGCCGAGTCCGAGGAGCGGATCGAACTGGCCGGCACTCAAGCTAACGTTTCGTAGCAAAAAATCCTTTCAATATCGCCAGGCACTCCTGTTCGAGAAGGCCACCGTTGATCTCGACGCGGTGATTGAGTGCTTTGACGTGGCTCAGATCCATGACACTGCCGACCGCGCCCGCTTTGGGATCGTATGCGCCAAACACCAGCCTTTGTACGCGCGCCTCGATCATCGTGCCCATGCACATCGCGCAGGGCTCGAGCGTCACGTAGATCGTCGCACCGGTCAGTCTGTGATTCTTCGCCTTGGACGCGGCGTCCCGGATGGCGATGATTTCGGCATGGGCGCTCGGATCGAAATCCCGAATGGTTCGATTGAAACCGCGGCCGATTATTTGACCGGAGGCAACGACAACGGCGCCGACCGGGACTTCATTCGCCGCCCTTGCCTGTTTGGCGCCGGCAATTGCGGCGCGCATGAATTGAATATCGGAATCGGCCCAGCTCATTCCCATTCGATGGTGGCAGGCGGTTTGCCCGAAATGTCGTAGGTTACGCGCGAGATACCGGCGACTTCGTTAATGATTCGCAGACTGACGTGCTCCAGAAAATCGAACGGCAGGCGCGCCCATCGCGCCGTCATGAAATCGACGGTCTCGACGGCGCGTAAAGCAATGACGTAATCGTATCGGCGTCCGTCTCCCATCACACCGACCGAGCGGACCGGCAGGAATACGGCGAAGGCCTGAGACGTCTTGTCGTACAAGTCGTTTTTCCTGAGCTCGTCGATGAAGATGCTGTCGGCAAGTTGCAGGAGCTCGACATATTCGGGTTTTACCTCACCCAGAACCCGAACACCGAGACCGGGCCCCGGAAACGGATGGCGCAGGACCAGTTCCTCCGGCAACCCCAATTCCGCGCCGATTTTTCGGACTTCGTCCTTGAACAGCTCGCGCAACGGTTCGATGAGCTGCAGGCGCATCTGTTGCGGCAGGCCACCGACGTTGTGGTGTGACTTGATGACGTGTGCCTTGCCGGTGCTGGCGCCGGCGGATTCGATAACATCGGGGTATATCGTGCCCTGCGCGAGCCAGCGAATGTCGCGGAGTTTGCCGGCTTCTTCTTCGAATACTTCGATGAATCTGCGACCGATTATCTTGCGTTTTTGCTCGGGATCGCCGATGCCGGTCAGTGCGTGGAAGAAACGATCGGCAACATCGACTCGTATGACGTTGACACCCAGGTGTTCGGCAAAGGTGTCCATCACCTGGTCACCTTCCCCCTGTCGAAGAAGGCCATGATCGACGAAGACGCAGGTCAGCTGATCGCCGATCGCCTCGTGCAGCAGCGCGGCAACGACAGAGGAATCGACACCGCCCGAAAGTGCGAGCAGTACCTTGTCATCGCCGATCTCCTCGCGAACATGGGCGATCGCGTCGCTGGCAATATTGGCCGGCGTCCATTCCCCCGCGCAGCCACAAATGTCACGCACGAATCGCTTGATAATCGTCAGACCCTGCGGCGTGTGGGTCACTTCGGGATGAAACTGCACGCCGTAGTACTTGCGTTGCCGGTTTTCCATTGCAGCCAGTGGCGAATTTGCGCTCTTGCCGCTTATCGTGAAACCGGCGGGCAGGGCCTCGACCCGGTCGCCGTGGCTCATCCAGA
>JBHIDG010000404.1:0-2970 GCA_046760025.1 Woeseia sp.
ATCTTACCCAGGAGGTCGGGGTCGTCCTCGATCATGTCGCGGAGCTGGTAGGCGGCCCCGACGCTGACGAGCTTGTACAGCTTACGTCTGTCGCGCCGGTCGGTAACGTCCGGGAATACATTGCGCAGCGCCGCTTTCACGAGGCCGTCGAAATCCGCGTACTCGAGATCGAGTTCGCCGGCAGGCGCTAGCACCGCTTCTGAGAATTCGACGTCAAGCTCGACCCAAGTCTGCACGAAGGCCGACTTGCCCTGACCGATCAGGCTTGCAAAGAACATCGCCAGGAATACGACGCCGACGCCGGTCGCGAGGAGACCGACAGACCGAAATGCCTGTTCCTTTCGGTGACGGCGACCGAGGCCCGCTTCGACCTTCTCTCGAATTGAATTGAAGTTTGCTACGGCCATCAATCGTACTGCTCACGATATCTACGCACGACTCGAAGGCCGATCATGTTCAGTCCCAGCGTCACGACGAAGAGAATCAGTCCGAGGGCGAAGGCGGCGAGCGTCTTGGCGCTGTCGAATTCCTGGTCGCCCACGAGCAGCGTAACGATCTGCACGGTCACGGTCGTAACGGCCTCGAACGGATTCGCAGTGAGATTCGCGGCGAGCCCCGCGGCCATGACGACGATCATCGTTTCGCCGATAGCCCGGGAGATCGCCAGCAACGCGCCGCCGACGATTCCCGGCAGAGCGGCCGGCAAGATTACCTGAATCATCGCCTCGGAGCGGGTTGCGCCCAACGCCAACGCACCGTCGCGCATCGCACGCGGCACGGCATTGATCGCGTCATCCGACAGCGACGAAACGAGCGGGATGATCATGATTCCCATGACGATGCCTGCGGCCATAGCGCTTTCGGAAGCGACGCTCAGTCCCAAAGCCTCACCGGCCCGCCGTACGGCCGGCGCCATCGTCATGGCGGCGAAGAAACCGTAAACGACGGTGGGAATACCGGCCAGAATTTCGAGCAGCGGCTTGGCGACGGCGCGGATATGCTGTGAGGAATACTCGGCCATGTAGATGGCCGTCATCAGTCCGACGGGTACGGCCACGAACATCGCAATAGCCGTAATCAGGAGTGTACCGGTAAACAGAGGCACGACACCGAAACTGCCCGACGAGCCGACCTGGTCAGCGCGTATCGCGGTCTGCGGGCTCCACGTCACGCCAAACAGGAACTCCGTCAGCGGCACTTCCTGGAAGAATCGTATCGCCTCGAAGAGGACGGACACGACGATGCCGATCGTCGTCAGGATTGCGATGCTGGATGCCGCAATCAGGACGGCCCGCATGACGCGCTCGACGCGGTTTCTCGCCCTCAGCTGAGGATCGATCCGTCGCCAGGCGATCGTCGCACCCAGCGTCGCGAGACCCAAACTGACTGTCGCCGCCATGCGGCGGCTCATCGTCTGATATTCCTCGAATCTCGCCGATGCCTCGGTCAACACCAAATTGACATCGCCGCTAATTGCAGTGCCCGCCACGAGATTCTGGATATTGCTGACCAGCAGACTGAGCTCACCTGCGCCCATTGACCGCGCGGCGTCGGGCAGTCCCCGGATGACCAGCGCGATGATGATCTTCGGTTCCGCCAGCATCCAGGCAAGCAGGAGCCCCATGGCCGGCAGCAGGCACCAGATTGCGGCGTAGTAGCCGTAATAGCCAGGCAGCGAATGCAGTCTGCGAATCTCGCCGGGGCCGCCGGCCACAGACAGAGAGCGGCTGCGCCCGGTAAAGAAGGCCGCAGCCGCCATGCCCAGCAGTACGAGTATCAGCGTCGTCGGCTGCATCTGTCTCCTATTCTGTCGCGACCGACAAGGTCGTCAGCGCGAGCGTCGCCGCCGCAATCTGCGAACGTTCCTCCTCGGGCATGGGGATCAGACTACGATCGGAGAGGTATCCCTCGTCGCCCCAGGCCTTTTCGCTCGTGAACTCGCGTAGGTAGCCTCGCAGGCCCGGAATTACATCTACATGCGCTTTTTTCACATAGAAGAACAACAGCCGCGACACTGGGTACGATCCATCGGAGATCGCCTCGAACGTGGGGGCCGTGCCATCGACGGGCGCACCCTTGACCTTTTCGGCATTCTGATCCAGGAAGCTGAAGCCGAAAATGCCGAACGCCGACGGGTTCGCCTCGAGTTTCTGAACGATGAGGTTATCGTTCTCGCCCGCCTCGACATAGGCGCCGTCCTCGCGAATCGTGTGGCAAACGGCCTTGTAACGATTCTTGTCTTCGAACTTCAGCGCCTTGATCCAGGGAATCGTGCCGCAGCCACCTTCCATAGCGAGCTCGACAAATGCATCGCGGGTTCCGGATGTCGGCGGCGGTCCCAGCACTTCGATTCTGGTGTCCGGAAGTGACACGTCGATATCGCGCCAGGTCGTGTATGGATTCGGCACGAGTTCGCCGTCGACCGACCCGGGTACGTCTTTGGCCAGCGCCAAGTAAATCGTCTTACGGCTCAACTCGACCGACTCGGATTCGATTGCGTTCGCGATGACGATACCGTCATAGCCGATTTTGACTTCAATGATGTCGGTCACGCCGTTTTCGGCGCAGGTATCGATCTCCGACTGCTTGATGGCGCGCGACGAGTTTGTGATGTCGGGGTGATCGACACCGATGCCATCGCAGAACAGTTTCAGGCCACCGCCGGATCCCGTCGATTCTACTTTCGGCGTCTTGAAGCTGCTACCGCGACCGAAGCGCTCGGCAACCACGGTCGCAAAAGGATAGACGGTTGACGAGCCGACGATATAGACGTAATCCCTGCCGGCCTGCGCAAACACCGGGAATGAACCGACTGCAGCTAGGGCTACGCTTGCAAGTAGTACGAAAGCTGTGCTTCTCTTTGCCACAATTTCTTCCTCCAATACCCTGGGCTTCGGAGGCACAGCTTATCGAGGAAATGTTACCGATTTGTTGCAGAACCGGTCCGATAACGCACCGAAAAACGCTGAA
>JBHIDG010000405.1:0-2963 GCA_046760025.1 Woeseia sp.
TCTCGGGCAGGCATTTGACGACATGTTCCATGCGTTCCGTTGCACCGGCGATGTCGGTTCCGGACTCATTGAGCGGCAACGGAGACTCCGGTGACCCGACCACGAGATCGCCGCCCATCCCGGCTGTGAGATTTATCACGACGTCGGTGTTCGAATCCCGAATGCGGTCCGTTACCTCGCGGTAATATTCCACCCGTCTCGAAGGCGCGCCGGTCTCGGGATCTCTGACGTGACAATGGACGATAGCGGCGCCGGCCTTGGCCGCGTCGATCGCGCTTTGGGCGATCTGCTTCGGACTGCGTGGTACATGCGGCGACCTGTCCTGGGTGCTACCTGAGCCGGTGACCGGACAGGTTATGAAGACTTCTCTGTTCATCTGTAATGGCATTACCCTACCTCCGCTCAGTCCAGCAGACCGTCGGCTCTCGCGGGCACCCGACTCTCTCCACCGTGCGCGTCTGTGACCTTGCCATAGAGATCCTTCACCCTGACCCTGTTGCCGACCATGCCGGGCTTGTCGGCGAACGACATGATCAGCAACAGGCGATCACGGTTGCCGGAATTCGTCGTCACGCGATGCAGGGAAAAGCGTCCGAGAAACAACTGCAAGTCTCCTGCATTCAGGGTGAGGCGCCTGACCCGACTGCGGTTGCCGTCGAGAATTTCTTTCACGTCGCCGTAACATTCGTCGTTAGGATTACGCAGGTCAGGTACGTATTCGAAATGGCTTCCGGACTCCGCTGCTTGCAGCAGCATCGTGATCGTGAACTCGTTGGTATCGAAGTGCCAGTTGAATTGCTCTCCCGGCCGTATGACATTGACGATCATGTTGGACACAGGGTCTTCGTAGATAAATAAATCGTCTTTGTTCAAACAATCCGCCAAAAAATCTTGCAACGGCCGCCAGTAATAAAAACGATGTGACACCGTGTCTTCAGTGTAGCTGTCTGCCGGGATGAAACCGTTGGTGCGTTCCAGGAAGATGTTTTGCGGATGATCGTCGGGGCGATCCGGGTTGCCCTCGCCCAGATAGACATTACAGGCCTTGTTGTCCGAGTAGTAGGCTTTGGCTTTTCGCGCATGCGCCTCGGAGCGCAGCGCCGCGAGCCCTCTATGGCTGAAAAAATTCCGGACTACAGCACATCCGTCTTCTGCAAGCGACGTGCGAACCGCTTCGACTGCCGACGCCCGCCTCGGGTTTTGTGGCTCATCAATCGGGTAGAGTCGCCTGTTGATCAGCTCGTTGCTGTCGAGTTGTTTCATGTGCTGTGTCCGCAGCGCGAAAATAGCCCAGATGCTTGTGCCCGGGCAAGCTGTTCCAGCAGGATATCGTCTTCGTTATCCGGAACAGTGAGCAGGCGTGATGAACAGGATCGGATTTATCGGACTCGGCAACGTCGGCAGCAAGCTCGCCGGCAGCATACTTCGCAACGGATTTGATCTGACAGTGCGCGATCTCGACAGGAGTGCAGCGCAAGACTTACTCGGCAAGGGCGCGCACTGGGCCGACTCGCCCCGGGAACTGACGGAATCGGTGGACATCGTCGTTACCTGCCTGCCGGGTCCGGCTGTTTGCGCAGTGGTGATGGAGGCAGAACACGGAGTTATTGCCGGGCTCTGTCCCGGCAAGATCTGGGCGGAGATGAGTACGACGGATCCGGCCGAAGTGCGGCGCCTCGGGGCATTGGTCCACAAAAGTGGGGCAAGGGCAGTGGACTGCCCGGTATCCGGAGGCTGTCATCGCGCCGCCACCGGCAACATCGCGATACTGGCCGGCTGCGACCGGGACGTGTTCGAGGCAATGCTGCCGTTGCTGAAGGCGATGGGACGACGAATCCTGCATAGCGGCGAACTCGGCACCGCCTCGACACTCAAAGTAATGACGAACTACCTGGCGACCGCGAATCTTGTAGCATTGTGCGAAACGCTTGTGACCGCGAAAAAGACGGGGCTCGACCTCAACACGACGTACGAAGCAATCCGGATTTCGTCCGGCAACTCCTTCGTCCACGAAACGGAGAGTCAGGTCATATTGAACGGCAGTCGCGATATCAACTTCACGATGGACCTCGTCCTGAAAGACATTAGTCTGTTTCAGGCGATCGCGGACCGCGCCGGTGTCCCACTCGAGATCTCGCCCAGGCTCATCGAGATATTCGAGGACGGCATCAAGCGATACGGGGCGCGCGAATGGTCACCAAATATCATCCGACGACTCGAAGAGGTCAATGATGTCGAAGTGCTCGCGCCCGGGTTTCCCGCCGAGATCCTCGACGACGAGCCCGAAGAATCCGGATACGAAGTGATACCCGCAGGGCGCCGCCAGGCATGACGATGTCGCAATTGGAATACCAGGTACGCTTAGACACACTGTTGCTCGTCAGAAATTTTTGTGACTATTGCCGCCCACTCCCGTCAGCCTGAAAACGGAGGCCGCTATTAGATCCCATCTCACAAATCCGAATGGCCGCGAAGCGGACTCTGCGGGATGGGCTGCAGGGCGCGAGGGTCGCTCTCGCCCATCCGCGGGTTTTGCGGCATTTGGACTGCTGCCCGGCAAGCGCGGTGTGGTCGTTTCACTCAAGCGACAAGTAACGCGACAACACACCCGCAGTATCGCTTCCCGTATGGGTTTCGGCGATCAGGCCCGGAATACGTCGTTGCGAGCCTTGCCAATGACCACTGGCATTGGACGCGGCTCGCGCCTCGTCTCCGAAACTGTCCGCCGCAACGCGGCTCATGAGGATTTGTGAGATGGGTTCTGACTCTCATGCCCGCATCGTTGTCGTCGGTGGTGGAATCATGGGCGCCGGTCTGCTCTACCACCTGGCCGAGGAAGGCTGCACCGACATCCTGTTGATAGAAAAAGGTGAGCTGACATCAGGCTCCACCTGGCACGCGGCAGGTCAATGTCCCAGCCTTGTCGGCAATTACAACCTCGCAAAGATCCACGCCTACAGTAA
>JBHIDG010000406.1:0-2946 GCA_046760025.1 Woeseia sp.
CCGATAAAGCTGGCGGCGGAACAAACCAAGATGGGCGCTGCCAGCAGCCAATTCAACAGATGATTTGTGATTGATTCAAACATAGGTTGCTCGGTGGCGGGGCGCCACGCGCCCCCGGCCCGCTTCGGCGTGCTCTTCTTCGGGCATCGGCCAGACTTTGGCCAATCGTATCGAGATGAATTTTATTGGATAAAACATGGCGTCTGCGCCCGAGATACCGCTACATTACGATAGAATGTCGAGTTCTTTCTCAGGAACGTTCTTGAGTATCGGCGGATATCATGAACAACCAAATTCAAACGCTCAAGGTCGCTGCGGCTCAGATCGAGAGTCGCGTCAACGATCTGGACGCGAACCTCGAGAAGCACTTAGCGGTCGTCGATGAGGCGCGCTCCGCGGGTGTCGGCGTCCTGCTTTTCCCGGAAATGTCGCTGACCGGGCATGGCGCAGGCGCCGAGGTGTTACGTCTCTCCCTCAAGCACGACGATCCGCATCTGACACGACTGGCGGAGGCGACCGGCGACATGATGACAATCGTCGGCCTCATGGAAGAAGCGATTGCAGCGCAGTTCTACAACACGGCTATTGTCCTGCAAGCGGGGAAACAGGTGTTCCTGCACCGCAAGGTCAATCTCGCCACATATGGCCGATTGGAAGACGGCAAGCATTTCGCCGCCGGTCGCTATGTGGACACTTTTGAGCTGGGAGGGCCATGGCGCTCGTCGGTGTTGATCTGCTCCGACCTTTGGAACCCTGGCCTGGTCAACCTGGCTGCATTGCATGGTTGCACGGTGCTATTCGCTCCGATCAGTTCCGCCATCGAAGCCGTTGGCGGCGAGTTTGACAACCCGGCTGCTTGGGACCTTAACCTCCGCTTCTACGGGATGATCTACGGCCTGCCACTGATTATGGCGAACCGGGTCGGGTGCGAGGGGGATCTGCAGTTCTGGGGTGGTTCCTGCATCGTGGACGGGTTCGGTCAAATAGTCGCGCAGGCGGATCGTGAAGCGGAGACGCTCGTTACCGCGGAACTCGACTACGATACCGTGCGTCGTGCCCGTTATCTCCTTCCGACCGTTCGCGACTCGAACGTCGCTCTGGTGCTCCGCGAGACACAGCGGCTCGAGGGCATCATTGGTGTGCCCCTCTCGGTCCGCCATACCTGAGAAAGGGTTTTGTCAGCGCATCGGTGGCGGTCTTGTATCGCATTTGGATATGCTTGCAGCCGAAAAAAGGCCGCGTTTTGGTGTTAGAGAATCGGCTCGAAGTTTTTCCATTGTTCCACGCCTTCGTGAAAGATAGGCTGCCTGCCTTGACTAAACTCGTTGGAAGTCGTCCGATCGGATCTCGTCCATTTATTGCGCTTATTCTTTGGCCGGTGGCAGGCGACTGATGATTTGGATCGCGTCGTTACGATACGCGTCGGCTTGTTCGTCCTCGGGCATTGGCCAGGCTTTGGCAAATCGCATCGAGATGAATCCGTTTGGATGAAACATGACCCGGGTACCAGAAAAGCCGCCCATCGTCGGGATGTGGCCCTCCGTGCCGTTCACGTTCGCATAAGGCGTATAGTGAAATGCCAGTTTATAGAGATCCCTGTTTGCATATCTGGAGTCATCCGTGGCCCTGGCAAACGCGGCCTCCACAGAGTGATCGTAATCCTTGATCAAAGCCCCCTCTGTCGTGAAAATTTCGACTATGACAATCGAGTGTAATATTTGTTCGTCGCCTGAACGGCCCAGGTTCTGATACAGCAGACCGATTTTGACGATGTCGTCCAGCAACGGATAATAGGCTGCATGGAACCAGGGTAGCCCCTTTGATCCATCCGGCTCGACTGTCCTGACAATCGGTGCGTGATAAATCCCGATGGGCTGGAAAACTTCCTCTTTCAGCATGTCCCATATGTTCACATCTGGGCCTCTGGCTTTTTTTAGAAACCCATCTATAGCCATACCCAACAGATGATGGTCGCGGTCACGGTAGCGATAGACGACTCCCGGCCCCCAAGGGTATGGATCAGTATCCCGAGTAATGAGTGCGGATTTCTCAGCGGCTGATTTCGCGCCGTTATACCAGTCATCGTATGTATCATCGAGGTAACCGCTGTACCCGTCGTTCGGGACGGTCGTCAGATCGCCGGAGCCACCCATCCCGGTTGCCATGTTCGCCGCATCGATGAACCGAACGTTATCGTAGGCCGGGTGGAGTCCTTCGACATAGTCCCCAATCTTCAAGTTGAGGACATACGGTCCGAATACCTGGCAAAGCCGACCCAACGCCAGGGGAACCGTAATTGATTTTGTCATTGACCGAATGCCGAAACGCATGTCTTGCGGATAGGGATACGGCCCGTACGGTGTATCTGAATCCTGGTAATAGACGATTCCGTCTTTCACGGCAGCATTCATGACGATCCATTTGTCTTTCAACGGTCCACCGAATCCGTTCAGCGCGCCAGCCGGGTATTGCTTCTCGAGCTCGACCCAGGGCCGAGCTTCGATCCTCTGCCTGATCTCCTGTACCGCGGCGGCCTGTTTTTCCGCCAGGCCTGGTGGATCGTCAATACTCCGTGAACGAGATTCGGCTACACCCCAGGCAATGAAGTGCTCCGGCGTATTCCACGGCGTCGATTGCTGAACAAACTGCATTCGAACATGACTGACGTCGTCGCCTTTGTATAAGAAAGTAGCGAGTCCCTGGTGAGCCACGTTCTCGAAGTTGTGGACCAGCATTATGGGAAACGCCGCCCTGGACCACTCACCGTCTCCGCGTTCCTTCCAGACATGCCCGTACTGAGGGATGACGTGCCAGTAACTCGTCCTGTAGGAGCCGGAATCAGCTTCCGCGATCATCTGACCGACTTGGACCGATCCAAGCCTCGTGTCGTCATCGAAGCTGAATATTTCCAGCGAGAGTGCTGGAAACAGCCGTTTGTCAGCGCCA
>JBHIDG010000407.1:0-2942 GCA_046760025.1 Woeseia sp.
CGCTGGGCTCCTGGTGCAGATGCCCCACGAGTTCTTCGCCAAGGAGGCCGCAGAAGCCATCGACATGGACCTGTCCAGCGTCACCGTGCACAACCAGTATCTCGGCGGCGGCTTCGGCCGGCGGGCCTTTTCGGACTACGCCATTCAGGCGGCCCGCATCGCGTCGCAGGTTTCTTATCCCGTCAAACTGATCTGGTCGCGTGAGGAAGACATGCGTCACGACCACTACCGCGACGCGAACATCAGCCGCTTCAGGGCTGGACTGGATGAAGCCGGCAATCCGGTCGCCTGGATCAATCAGTACATCGAAAAGCACGACCCTGCCGAGGCGCCCCACATTCCATACGGTATCGACAACCAGTTCATCCACTTCGCCGAAAGCAAGACACACGTGCCCTGGGGCTTCTGGCGTAGCGTCGACCACTCACTGCATGGCTTTTTCACCGAATCGTTTATCGATGAAGTCGCCGTCGCCGCAGGCAGGGACCCTTACCAGTTCCGGCATGACCTGCTCGCCGGCGCACCGAAACACCGGGCCGTGCTCGATCTCGCGGCAGAGAAGGCCGGCTGGGGCGAACCGCTGCCGGAGAACCGGGGACGTGGGATAGCTCTGCAAACGTCTTTCGGCTCGATCGTGGCGCAGGTCGCCGAAGCGGAACTCAATGACGGAAAACCGCGGGCCCACAGGGTCGTCTGTGCCATCGATGCAGGATTTGCCTTCCACCCCGACGGCATGAAGGCACAGATGGAGAGCGGCATTATCTACGGACTGACCGCCGCCCTGTATGGCGAGATATCGATCCGCCGTGGCTCGGTTGCACAGAGCAACTTCCACGACTATCAGATGGTCCGCATGAACGAGTCGCCGCAGATTGAGACCTACATCATCAACAGCGGCGACGCCATCGGCGGCGCCGGGGAGCCGGGGACACCCGCGATTGCCCCTGCCCTCGCCAACGCGATCTACGACGCGATCGGCATCCGGATTCGCGAACTGCCGATCAAGCACCACGACTTGCGTCGCGAGGACCTCGAATCGAAGGATGTAGCCTGATTGCGACCTTAAGGATTCCGACTAGCCGATCGGCTCGGCGCGCCAGGTCGCGTCCCAGGATTCGACTTCATACTGATCCGTCACCGGGAACCCGGGCGGCCGCAATTCCTCGAGCCTGCGATCGAATTCTATCCTCGTGTAGAACCGCGGCTCGGTCGCCGACAGTGAGCCGACGCTCAGGCTCCCGTATAGATACAACAGCGCGTTTCCGCTGGACCGGAATCTCTTGACCGCGAAGCGACGCTTCGCATAGATCGCCGCATTGATCAGAAGATCGCCCGGCCCGGTGACATCCGGCGGGGCTATGTCTACGTACCTGTCGGACACGAGACCGAGGTAGTCGTTTGCATCAGGATTTTCTTCCGGATGCTCTGCATAGACCAGATCACCCTCAATGACAATCCGTTCTGGCGAGTACACGAGCACTTTTCCGTTGACCGTTCCTTTGACGTGAAGCCTGACCTTCTTTTCTGCGATCAAGTAGACAGTCGCATCGGAAATTATGGTCATCTCCTCCGGAGATCCCGATCCCGTCGCCCGCCAGCCGTAACTACCATCGGCGTAAAAAGTAATGCGCGTATCCTCGCTGAAACGGTTGACCCGCTCATCGCTCACTTCCGCCCCACCCGGAAACGGCAGAAAACGTTTCGGCAAACTGACGTACCTCACACCTGTCTCCAGTCCGCCGGCGAAGATCTGATCCCGCCTCGTGTATCCCCTCGTCGCGGCAAAATTGACCCGCCGGGCGGTGGTCGTCACCTCGCCGCGAAACAGCGGCTTGACTTTTCGGTCGTAAGTCAGGTTGATCTCGGAATTCGAGTGAAAGCGCCCGTCCAGTTCGTCGTCATGTATCTGGACATAGGGATCCCACCTGTTGACGAACTGCGCAAAGTTGGAAAAAGCCAGCCGCTTCATGCGCAACTCGGTCGAGAGCCGCTTGCCGTCTTCTTCGGTGCTCACCTTCACGACTACTCGCTGCATGCCCATGTCGTCCTCGGCAGGCAGGGGCGTGAACTGTGCAAGGTAATCCTGACCCTTGTATCTCCAGCTTACGTCTTCAGCCGCATCGGGCATCCTGTCCAGCTTGCTGGCCAACGCAGAGACCTTGCGCTTGAGCATTACCTCCTGTCTGGACGATAGCGCAGCCTGTGCATTTACCGGTCGATCCGTCTGCGACAACACCTCGAAAACAACCGGCTCGCTCAATGAAATCGTGGTAACGACGTCGGGGGGAACGGCAACCGTCTCTTGAAGCAATGAAGCAATTGCCGGCTCGTAGGGAACAAGCTCACGCTCGACTACGGTTTCCGTCGTGTCGAAAATCTCCGGCGTCAGATCAGGCACGATACTCGCGCGATTGCCTTCTTCGGGAACTACAGCGTCGCGATCTGCCTCGGGCGCGGCCTTTTTTTTCTCAGCTGTCAAGCCGTCCACGGCCTCCGTTGTCCGGAGGCTTACCAGCAGCGGCATGCTGACAACGGACGGCTGCACATCATCGCTAAGCAACCAGTCCACAATCAGGAAGATCGCTAGGTGAACCGCAAGGGAAATAGCCATTGCGACTGATATGGGTCTCGATATCACTGTGCACCATTTCGCCTGCTGTTGCCGCAGGCTCGAACCCGATATCCACCAATATTAGTAGAAGCCCCCGGCCCCCACCAGTATCACCACCGTGCTTATTCGGTTCTCTCGGTAACCTCAAGCAGATGATAACCGAACTGCGTCTTCACCGGCCCCTGAACCGTGTTCAGATCAGCGCTGAATACGACCTCGTCGAACTCCTTGACCATCATGCCGGGACCGAACTGCCCCAGGTCTCCGCCTTTCTGACCCGAAGGACAGGAGGAATGTTGCCTGGCGAGATCCGCGAAATCCGCACCGTCCT
>JBHIDG010000408.1:0-2933 GCA_046760025.1 Woeseia sp.
CAGGATCAGGCTGCCGTCCCAGCCCGGGCCCCACCAGCGATCCATCGCGCTGGCGGCCAGCGTGAAATTGCCGAGTGCCATGCCGATGGCGCTGCCATCGGCCCGATATTCTTTGGCGTCCTTCGGCGAGTCGACCACCGTTGCCGCCAGGTTGATGCTGAAGCGTTTACCCGTCCATGAAACGCCGATGCCGAACTCCGCATCCTCGCGCGGCGTGTCCTGAAACGAGCGGATCGCTGTGGGTCTCTCCGCGATCGCAAGCCGCGAGCTGAACTGCACCTCGTCCAGGCGCGTCACCCGCCTGGCGCGGGCACGGATCCGGGCCAGCGCGTCTTCCACATCGTCGGGCAGCGCGGCCGCGTCGTCGTAGTGCTCGATGTCGGAGATGATCGCGCCCCAGGACAGCGGCCAGTTGGTGACCGTACCGGCGATGACGCCGTAGTCGGCGAGCAACTGGATGTCATGCCGTAAGGCCAGGTCGCCCGGGGCAATATAGGGACCGGCGAAGGCCGGCGTTGTCAGCCAGTGGATTGCGAGCAACAACAGGCAGATTGACAGCCATCGCCGTCGTTTCATGGCCGGAATCCCCCCGTTAGCGTCGGACGGCACGTAAATACCGGCTCCGGTAGTTGCTGATAAGTGGTCATATACGACTAGGGTCAGTGCCGACCCATGGTAGGAGGCCATTATTTGATTCGCAAGTGGATGTCTTGCGCGTGCCGGCGCTGCGATGCTGGTCGATCACGAGGGGCAGCGGCACTCGTGGTGCCGCTGCACTGAGACAATCGGCACGCCGATCGAGAGCAGATCCTTCACCGCCGGACCTGCTCATCTCGATTTCAGAGTCTGCCATCGGCTGCATCCGGCGGCAGGGCATATTTGACGTCGTAGACCAGGGATCCGGCTTTGCCGTATGCCCGTATCCCCTGCTCGCCGTTTGCCAGGAACTGCCGATGTGCGACGGCAATCACGACCACATCGTATGACCCTTCGGCCGGCTGCTCTGTCATCTCGATGCCGTATTCCGCCCTGGCCTGACTTGCATCCACCCATGGGTCGAATACGTCTACGGACGCGCCGAAGGAGCGCAGCTCCCGAATGACGTCTACCACTTTGGTGTTGCGCACATCCGGGCAGTTTTCCTTGAACGCCAGGCCGAGTACCAGAAGGCGACACTCCGTCGGCTGCAAGCCCTTGGTGATCATCAGCTTGACGATGCGGGAGGCCACGTACAATCCCATGTTGTCGTTGATCCGCCGGCCGGCCAGGATCATTTCCGGGTGATACCCCAGGTCCTGCGCCTTGTAGGTCAGATAATAGGGGTCCACTCCTATGCAGTGGCCGCCGACGAGGCCTGGCCTGAACGGCAGGAAGTTCCACTTGGTGCCGGCGACCTCCAGGACCTCTTCGGTGTCCACCCCGACGCGCTCGAAGATCATTGCCAGCTCGTTTATCAGGGCGATGTTGACGTCGCGTTGCGTGTTCTCGATCACCTTGGCCGCCTCTGCGACTTTGATGCTCGATGCCTTATGGGTACCGGCAGTGATCACCGATGCATAGACGGCATCCACATGATCGGCGCATTCCGGGGTCGAGCCCGCCGTCACTTTCAGAATGTTCACAAGGTGATGTTCATTGTCCCCCGGGTTGACACGCTCCGGGCTGTAACCGACGAAGAAATCCTTGTTCAGCACGAGGCCGGATCCGCGCTCGAGCAGCGGCACACAGAACTCCTCGGTCGCACCCGGATAGACGGTCGACTCGTACACCACCACATCGCCCGGCTTGAGCAGCCCGCTGATGGTTTCACTGGCCTTGCGCAGGGGCGTCAGCTCCGGCAACTTGCCATCGCCGATCGGCGTCGGCACCGTGACGATATAGAAGTTGCAGTCCGCCAGCGCACCGGGTTCGGTGGAGTAGCTGAGCTGGCTGGCTTGACGCAGTTCCTCGCTCGACACCTCCAGCGTCAGATCCTGGCCGTTGACAAGCTCGGCGACGCGTTCGGCATTCACCTCGAAACCGACTGTCCGAAACTTCTTGCCCAGCGCAACAGCCAGTGGCAGCCCCACGTAACCCAGTCCGATCACGCCGATGCGCGTGTCATCAAGTTCAAATGTCATTGCCTGTCCATTGTGTGCGTCGATCGAAGCCCGGGTTCACAAGATCTAATGGGACAGGCTGCAAAAAACAGGCCGGCCCGAATAATGCCAGGCTGATTTTCATGACGGCCGTTGCCAGAGAGTCAGGACCTGCCGATGGCGAGCCAGTGTGCGGGTCAATAATTTCCACGTTGTCGAACTTGTATTGGCGGACATCCAAGTCACGTTTTTTGGCGGTACAGGAGATCTCCTTACACTGTTCGCACACCTCGCCATTGCGGTTGCACGTCGCCCAAAGGATTCCGGAACGTAGCTGGCCTGACTTAATAAAATTATTGAGCTCATCACGCGCAGCGCTACGCGGTCTCTTGTTCGCAGTATAACGAACGTGCCTCGGCCAAAAACCTTTTCATTATTTGTCTTCGTTGTTCGAGGCTCGATGGTCACGCCCGTAGCACTGATGCTCGGACGTCAGGTTGTCCGAGCTCTCGCCGTAACGGTAGGTGTTGTGAGCTGCCCCGATTCCAGGGGCGCCTGCTTGTCGGTAACGTTCCAAAGGTATTCATTCACTTGGGTCGCCGTGAAATCGACACTTCGCTGTCGTCGAGCAACCACAGCCTGCTGTGTTCCCGGCAAGCTTCGCTATCACGGTATGGACAGAACGAGATCCTGATTGGAGCACCCGCCACAACCGGGACAGGCCGGCAGTGCCACCAGACCTGCATTACGGAAACACTGTGTTTCCTCTATAGCTCCATGAGGACCGTCAATCACACTCACTTTTCCGCGCGGCGTGGTACCGGCACGAATGCAATCGTACGGGACTTTATCGGC
>JBHIDG010000409.1:0-2914 GCA_046760025.1 Woeseia sp.
GGATGGCGCTTGGTCGGACCTGAACGTCTTGCCGCCACCCATCACACCTCGCGTAGCCTCGTCTAACCGCCCCTTGAGTACCCCAGCAGGTGACGGCTATCTGCCGGGCAAATGAACTTCTCGACGATCCGCTCAGCCATGGGGCGTGCAACGAACAGCGGCACGGCGACAGCGGGGCAGTGCCCGATACTCGCGGCGGTTGGTCAAATGCGGGAGTCCGCGCGTAGGAGAAATTCGCGCATGCAGTCGGCAGCTGGCGCAGGCCCAACATCGGCGAAAGTTACACCTTTACCGCCTTAACCACCACGACGGCACCGACGTACGCGCTGTCGTGCCAGTCTCTAATTTCGAAGCCGGTAGATTTGAGATAACCCCGGATATCGTCCTTGGTGTCGCGGTGAATGAGCTCGCTCATATGCTGATGGCGGCGATAGGAATCCTCGAAATTTTCCTTAAGTTCCTCGTAGAGGTCTTTGTTGGTTAATTGCTGTCGTATCGCATCGAAGAGTTTGTCGACATCGGTCTCACTGTGAGCAGTCGATAGCGCCAGAATTCCGCCAGATTTCAGAATGCGATGAACCTGCCTTAAACAATCCTCACGGTTGTCGATAGAGTATAAGACATTGATCAGGATGGCAGCATCGAAATAATCCGAAGGCAGTCCAGACAGCCGGATTATGTTCTCTTTAATGGTACGCAGCCGCTTCTTGAAATTTGTATTTTTGCTTTGATCATACTCCATTACTTTGGTCCGTAGTTTCTCCAGCATCATCTCGTTCTGTTCTACGGCCCACACCTTGCGTTCGGACGAGTTCTCCAGTAATCGAATCGTCCCGTTACCTGTACCCGCACCGAGATCCGCGCAGATTTCCGCATCGCCAACGCAATCGGTAACCATCCTGATAAGACCTTTGTAATCGTCAAAATTCAACAGCAATTTGTCATATGAAACGGCGTATCTCGACCAATTCGCAGACTCATTCAGTGTACTCTCGACATCGCTCCAAAGATCATCAATCTTGTCCGCATCGAGTATATTCAAATTAATAGACCACGTTTTTGTGCGTCCTTGCTCATCTGCAATTTGAGCGGCTATCTTTCGGAACCTAATGTCCCCGTATACTTCCGAGCTGAACACCAAAAGTTCGGTATCTACCAAAGGGACATTTCCAGGCGCAAACCGGGTTCTAGACCGTTCGACGACATCGTCCACATTCTTGAGACGAGCGATGAACGACTCCGCGTGATCGCCGCGCACCAGCTTGAGCGGTGTGGCCACGATCTTTTCGAACAAGGGATTCCAATCCATAAAATGATAGGTCGAATCCAAAATGTAACTCGGACCAATCAGTTCGAGCACCGGCGAGCGCGCAGACCGGCCCATTGCCCAACGTTTTTGAACCCGAACCGGTTTCTCAGACGTTCCCGGAAGGTTATAGACTTGCTGCTCTTCCGCTGCCGGCTCTGTCGGTGCACTGGTTGCTTGCCGCCGCCACGGCAGCGCTTGGGCGAAGGTCGTAAACACCTGAAGTAGGAATATTCGCGCATCAGGAATTCCCACGCCGAGTCCAATGACGACGAACGTCACGCCGATGAGGAGTGCGGTCATTGAGATATCCTGATCCTGCTCCGGAAAAAACGACATCAAAATAACGCCGAACCCAAAGAAAACGACGATCATACCAACGAGAAAAGCTTTGTCGCTTGGATTGTATCGGCTGTTGGATCTTCTTTTTGTCATGGCTGTTTCCCTTTCTGGGCACCAAAGGAATGATGTGGCGCGGCCATCCGCGTCGTGTACATCTGGTTGGACCTAAACGCAACCATGCAATGCTCGGAGAGGACAGGTAACGTGGTTACGGTATTGATACTCTCCATTGGTCCAACAGGGGGTGCGGCCACATAGGCACAAGTGCTTTGATCCAAATAACATTAATGAATCGGCAGGTCCATCACGGATCATGCTGATGTCCCGCTTTGCCATGTCAACCGCGGCCTTCGGTGGAACGTCCTTAAAAATAAGTCGCATTCCGACAGCAATCTGGTCGAGATCCTGTGCTCGGCTATGATGACCTTCGAGGCGCTCGAAGCCGTATTTTGCATACATCTCTGCGTGAGCTGGCACACATTCGAGCAGCAGAAAATGCTTGTCTATATCAAATGCAGCAGCGATCGCGGCACGAACCAATAGCTTTGACACGCCAAGCCCTCGGTATTGCGGAGAGACCACGACCCGGCTGATCTCACCGTACGCCATGGGGGGCATAAGTACGTTTTGCCAGCGCGCTCGGAAATCAAAGGATTGAAAGATCGGCAGCGAGAAGAAACCGGCGGTTTCAATCTTTTCTCGGAAAACTGGCTCTGGAACTTTCCGCGCGATTGAAGTACACCATTCGGCCTGATGATCCAGGACCTCGTCGACATCGCCTACAACGGAGTTTCGGAATATCCGTGGCTTCCCAGGCAGTACGAGACGCAGGGTGCCGGCCGTCTCACCCGTTCTGTGTTCTGTCGCAATGAAATGGAGAGATTTCGTATCGTAGGAATCGATCTCAATGTTTGAGGGGGTCGAAGCCACCTCCTCGTCCAAATAGGCCATGAGGCCGTAAATTTGGTGCCGAAGCCGGAAGCACTCCAATAATTGCTCCTCTGATTGGACGACCTGCACCCTCACAGCGTTCTCCCGATCGAGCAGCGTTTGCCTTTGGGGCGGCATTTTAAGTCTCATACCCTGGCTCGTTTTTAGAACTGCCTCGCGAACGTCTCCGGGCTCAAGATTCGTGCCACTTATTACGCGATCGATGTCTGTCGTCCGGTGTGACTCGCCCGGAACGACACCAACCAGTCCGACGCAGTGGTTCGTGTCGAGGAACTCTTTTCGGATCGATTTGGTCAGATCGCTGGGAACCCACCG
>JBHIDG010000410.1:0-2900 GCA_046760025.1 Woeseia sp.
TAAATGCCGACGCGATGTACGAGTACCGTGTCGAGCAAGGTCCGGTGGCGATCGCCGATCGTAAGGGGCCGATGGTCTTCTCCGGCCGTGAGTTGAACGCCGTCAAGAATGAGGACTTCGATCGGCCCGAGATACTGAACTGCGCCGCAAGGCTTCTTCGCGAAGTCATCTCATTTCACTTGGGGGGAAAGGAACTCAAGAGCCGAAAAGTATTGCTCGAATTGCGACGGGCAGTCGGTTCACATTCGCCGTAGAATCCAGAGACACCACCGAGGGGAACAACGAGCTACTATGGGAAATGCATTAAATCTCGGCGTCAACATCGACCATGTTGCGACGCTACGTCAGGCGCGCGGCACCGCCTATCCAGACCCGATCGAGGCGGCACTGATTGTCGAAAAATCCGGTGCCGACAGCATCACGCTGCATTTACGGGAAGATCGTCGACACATACAGGATCACGACCTACATGCGCTGAAGGAACGCATGCAGACCCGGATGAATCTCGAGATGGCCGTGACCGAAGAAATGCTCAGGATCGCGACGAACGTCGATCCCGGTGACTGTTGTCTGGTGCCCGAGAAGCGGGAGGAACTGACCACGGAAGGCGGACTGGACGTAGCGGGGCAGTTGGACAAGGTTGCCGATGCCTGTTCCCGCCTGAAGAACAGGGGCATCCGGGTTTCACTCTTTATCGATCCGGACGAGAAACAGCTGGATGCAGCGATCAAAGCAGGAGCGCCGGTGGTGGAGCTGCATACCGGAGCTTACGCCGATACACAAGGCGCGGAGCATGTGGCTGAACTCCAGCGTGTACAATCGGCCGCGGCGTACGGGAAGAAAATCGGCCTGACCGTGCACGCGGGTCACGGCCTGCATTATCAGAACGTGACAGCGATAGCCCGCATCCCGGAAATCGTCGAACTCAACATCGGTCATGCGATCATTGCGCGGTCCGTGTTTGACGGCATCGGCAGGGCCGTGGGTGAGATGAGACGGCTGATGAACGAGGCGAGGGACTCATGATCTTCGGTGTCGGCACCGACATCATCGAGCTCACCCGTATTCAGGACACCTTCGATCGATTCGGGAATCACTTTGTCGATCGACTGCTGATGGACGAGGAGCGCGAGCTTTTCGAGCGCAACAAGTGGCCGACACGTTTTCTCGCGATGCGCTTTGCAGCCAAGGAGGCGACTGTCAAAGCGATGGGCACCGGGTTCCGGCATGGCATGTGGATTCGCGACGTGGGTATCCTAAACAACGAGTGGGGGCGTCCCGTGATCATTTTTTCGGAGCGGGGCAAAGCTGTGTGCGAGTGTCTCGGCATCGGTGCAAGCCACGTCAGCCTGACGGACGATGCCGGACTGATAATGGCTTTCGCTGTCGTCGAGAGAATCTGAATGAATTGTTTCGCGTTCGATATCGAGACCATTCCCGACGTCGAGTTCGGGCGGCGCATGTGGGATCTGAACGAACTGTCCGACGACGACGTCGCGACCGCAATGACATTCATGCGACAGCAGGCCACGGGCAGTGATTTCCTGCCACTGCATCAACACAGGGTCGTCGCCATCTCGGTCGCGCTCAGGTCGGCAGATACATTCAAGGTCTGGAGCCTGGGGGATCAGGACTCGGACGAGGCAGACCTCGTGCGGCGGTTTTTCGACGGCATCGACAGGTACTCGCCGGATCTCGTTTCCTGGAATGGTTCGGGCTTCGACCTGCCCGTGCTGCACTACCGGGCGCTGAGAAACAACATTCAGGCACCGCGCTACTGGGAAACGGGAGACGGTGACAGGGAGTTTCGCTGGAACAACTATCTGAGTCGTTATCACTGGAGGCACACGGACCTCATGGAAGTCTTGTCTTCATTTCAACCACGTGCGTGGGTAAGCCTGAATCAGGCTGCGGTACTTCTCGGCTTTCCGGGCAAGCTCGGCATGAGCGGCGAAAAGGTTTGGCAGACCTGGCTGGACGGCGGGATCGACGAGATTCGCGCGTACTGTGAAACGGATGTCCTGAATACCTATCTGATCTACCTGCGATTCGAGTTCATGCGGGGCAATCTCGATCATGAGGGGCTCAACAGGGAATACCAGCTCGTTCGGTCGACCCTGGCATCGATGGATCAGGCGCACCTGAACCAGTTTGCGGCCGCCTGGCCGGCCGACTGATGCGCGAACCGGAGACCGCCCGCATCGCTTCGGTTACCCACGATGGGCGAGGTATCGCCGCACTGTCGGGCAAAAAAGTGTTTGTTGCCGGCGCGCTCGAAGGAGAGACGGTGCGTTTTGTACGCCGCAGGCGACGACGCAACTACGACGAGGCACAGTTGCTGGAAATCCTGTCCGCGTCGCCGCAGCGGGTGGAACCACGCTGCGCCGTGTTCGGCGTCTGTGGCGGCTGCACACTGCAGCACGTTGGCGAATCAGAGCAACGCAACATCAAGCAACAGGTACTTGCCGATGCGCTGCAACGCAATGGGCAGCTTGCACCGCTGCGCTGGCTGGCACCGATTCATGACTCGCCCTGGAATTACCGACGCCGCGCCCGGCTCGCCGTCAAATACGTCGTTGGGAAGAGGCGCGTGCTGGTCGGATTCCGGGAGCGCTACGCACCTCTGGTCACCGACATGCATGGCTGTGAGGTACTTGCGAGCCCGGTCGACAGGCTGATCGATCCCCTCAGCGAGCTCATCGGCCGTTTGAGCGTTCGTAGTCGCCTGCCGCAGATCGAGGTGGCCTGCGCCGACGACGCTACGGCGCTGGTGTTTCGCGTGCTCGATCCGCCGAGTGACTCGGACCTCGAACTATTGAAATCTTTCGGACAGGGTCACGAGCTGCGAATCTACCTGCAAACCGGATGCCTCGATTCGATTTCGCTCACATATCCTGAAG
>JBHIDG010000411.1:0-2891 GCA_046760025.1 Woeseia sp.
CGCATCGATCTCGGTAATCATGTCGGCGAGCTTGAACGACACGCCCTGGAATTTTCCGATCTGCTGCCCAAAGTGCCTGCGGTGGACGGTATGCGGCACGGCGAGACCGATGACACGCCTGGCGCGTCCGACCGACATCGCCGCAACAGTCAGTCGGGTCGCGTAAAGCCAGGTGTTCGCAAGCGCGAACCCGTCGTGCGGCTCCCCCAATACCTGCGTCTTCGGCAGGCGGCAATCGTCGAAACTCAATATGCAGTTGTGGTAACCGTGATGGGAAACGGATTCGTAGCCCGCGCGAATCTCGAACCCGGGAGTGCCCCGGTCGACGATGAAGCAGGTAATTTTCTTCTTGGGGCCGCGCGGCGTCGATTCCTCGCCCGTCGCGACGAACACGATGATGAAGTCGGCGATATCAGCGTGACTGATAAAGTGTTTCGTGCCGTTGACGATCCAGTCGTCACCGTCGGGCTTTGCCGCGCACTTCATGCCGCGCACGTCGGACCCAGCGTCGGGTTCCGACATCGCGAGCGCATCGAACTTCTCTCCGCTTATAGCGGGCAACAGATAGCGCTCGCGCTGCTGGCCCTCGCAGGCCGCGAGAATGCCGGACGGCCTGCCGAAATAGACCGTTAACGCCATCGAGCCGCGACCAAGCTCCCTCTCGAGCAAGGTGAAATCGAGCTGGTTTAGCCCGCCGCCGCCGAATTCGGCCGGCATATTGGCTGCAAAAAATCCGAGCTCCCTGCATTTCCCAGCGATGTCCATGCCGAGCTCGCGAGGCACCGTGCCCGTCCGCTCGATTTCGGCTTCGTGCGGATATATCTCGTTTTCGACAAAGGTTCTTACGGTGTCGACGATCAATTGCTGTTCGTCTGTGAGTCCGAAATGCATAGGTTCAACCTCGTTTCCGCTGACCCACGTGCCTGCCTGCCGCATCCGGATGCGGCAGATCTGCGTGAGCTTCGGCAATATCGTTCATAGCAGCCACCATCTCCGGACCGGCGTCGGAGACGCGGCCGGATTGCCTTGACACGTGTAGATACATCGCTTCCATGGTCGACAGTACCCGATCGTCCTCGGCTGCATGCAGGTTATAGAAAACATGCATCCTTTTTGCGTCTGCCATCAATACCTGCGCCGTGCTGTAGATCGGCTCGTTCACGCCGGCCTCGTCGATATACTCGGCGTGGGTCTCAATTGTGTACCAGGCGCCGGTATTTGCGACGTAGTCCGCATCCATGCCGATCATCAACAGCAGCCTATCGCAGGAATCGCTGAATACCTGCACGTAGCGAAACTCGGTCATATGCCCGTTGTAATCGATCCAGGCCGGCAACACGGTCAGCTCGAGCATGCGCAGCGGTACTCCGGATTCCACCGCCGGATGATCGGTTTCCTCCGGATGAAGGTCCTTGTCGTGTTCGTTCAGCACCGCACCGGCGCCCCAGTCGCGTTCCTTTAACGAGCGCAGAATGCCAACCAGATTCCTGTCGCGAATCCGTTCGAGTTCGCGTATCGAATAATCGCCGGACTGGGCATCGGACTGCCCGGCAATCTTTTGTACGAGCTCAACCGTCAGCTCCGGCACATCCGTCAGTTTCGACCACGGCCACTCGAGTGCCTGGCCGAACTGTCCGATAAAATGCGCCATGCCGGCCTCGCCGCCCGCCAGCCGGTAAGTCTCGAAGACTCCCATCTGCGCCCAGCGCAAACCGAATCCGAAACGGATTGCATCGTCGATTTCCTCAGTCGTGGCGATGTCGTCATGAACGAGCCAGAGTGCTTCGCGCCAGACGGATTCCATCAGCCGGTCGGCGATGTGAGCGTCGATCTCCTTGCGAACGACCAGCGGCCTCATCCCGATTGTCCGGAGCACGTCGCAGGCGCGATCAATTGATTCTTTACCGACCGCCGGGCTTGCGACGACCTCGACCAGCGGCAAGAGATAGACCGGATTGAAGGGATGCGCCACGATGATATGGTTGGGAACAATTGCCTCTTTTTGCAGCTCACTCGGTTTGAACCCCGATGTCGACGAGGCGATGATCGCGGACTCGGCAGCATACTTCTGGATATCCGCGAGCACCTCGTGCTTGAGGCTCAGTTCTTCGGGAACGCTCTCCTGAATCCAGACTGCGCCCGACACGGCTTCGGCAAGCGTATCCGCGAAGTCGAGTTTGCCCTCGGCCGGCATCGGAAAATCGGCCAGCGCCGGTGTCGAGGCCCGCGCGTTGTCGAGCGCGTAGTTGATTCGACGCCGCGCATCGGGCCCCGGATCGAATACGGTTACCTGCCAGCCATGCAGCAGGAAACGGGCAGCCCATCCGCCGCCGATCACGCCGCCACCTATGATGGCGGCCTTTATTTTTGATGGATCGGTCACGGCGGCGATCGTTTCTGCAGCTTCAGCTTTTCGCGAACCTCCGTCGGACCGATGACCGTCGCGCCCATGTCGGTGACAATTCTCGCTGCACGCTCGACGAGTTGTGCGTTGGTGGCCAATACACCCTTTTCGAGATAAATATTGTCCTCGAGCCCGACGCGGACGTTGCCGCCGGCGAGAATCGCGGCACCGACATACGGCATCTCGTTTCGGCCAAGTGAAAACGCCGAGAAGATCCAGTCGGGGGGCAGGTTATTGACCATGGACATGAGCGTGTTCAGATCGTCGGGTGCGCCCCATGGGATTCCCATGCAGAGCTGAACGAGCACAGGGGGTTCGATGACGCCCTCGTCCACGAGCTGCTGCGCAAACCAGAGATGACCCGTTTCGAACGCTTCTATCTCTGCCCGGACGCCAAGATCGGTAATAATCTGGCCCATCGCGCGGATCATCCCGGGCGTATTCATCATCACATAGTCCGCTTCCGCGAAATTCATCGTGCCACAGT
>JBHIDG010000412.1:0-2885 GCA_046760025.1 Woeseia sp.
GGCGCGCAGGTGCCACATCTAGAGACCAAGAGCGCAATCGACGAGCTGTCCAGTCGCCGCAATGTTCATTTTCTGGGAGCCAAGTCGGTACAGGATTTAGCTGCCTACCCGCAGCACTTCGACGTCTGCATCATGCCTTACGAGGCCAACGACTACACGAAATACATCTATCCGCTCAAACTGCACGAATACCTGGCAAGTGGCCGCCCGACTGTAGGGACGCGGATCCGTTCACTAGAGGAGTTCGCCGATGTCGTGGCACTGGCGAGTATGCCCGATGAGTGGTCAGCAGCGATCATAGAGTCGTTGGACTCATCAGCGAATACCGGTGAGCGCCGTGCGGCACGGCAAGCGGTGGCGCGGCGGCACGACTGGCACTTACTGGTGGCGCAGATTGCCAAAACGATGGCCAGACGATTAGGGCATGATTTTGCCGACCGGTTCATGGAATTGCACGACAGGCGCGTCGAGCCGTGACTATACTTTGGGAAATGATAGAAGGATGAATCCCGTTCTGTCGATACAACGATATATGGGCCGCAGTATGCTACACCGAGTCCGCGCAATGCGCAGCTACCTGCAACTGCCTGAAGCTGCCAGGGCCGAACATCGCAGTGATCGCTTCGGACTGTCTACACTCGACCCCGGCGTTGAGTGTGCAATTGACGAAGGGATGGCGTGGCTCGGCCGGGCCCAGGACTACTCAGCATCACACGACGGTGGCGTAGCCCGTCACTTCAGTCTAATTAGTGGCTGGAGTACTTCCTATCCCGAGACGACGGGTTACATCGTGCCGACGATGCTCGCGTACGCGAAGATCCGAGGAGATGAGACAGTGCGCCAGCGAGCGAGACGGATGCTTGATTGGCTGGTTTCCATTCAATTCCCGGGCGGTGGGTTTCAGGGCGGTTTGATCAATTCCAAACCGGCCGTTCCCGTTACCTTCAACACAGGCCAAATTCTCCTTGGTTTAGCTAGCGGCGCCCGCGAGTTTGAAGAAGGGTACGCTGAGCCTATGCGGCGTGCAGCCGATTGGTTGGTAAAGACTCAAGATCCTGACGGGTGTTGGCGCAAGTGTCCATCTCCATTTGTAACACCGGGTGAAAAAGCCTATGACACGCACATCGCTTGGGGACTATTCGAAGCGGCTCATCTTGCGCCTAACAAACCTTACGCCGATGCCGCGATTGCCAATATGAGGTGGGTGCTTGGTTTACAACAAGAGAACGGCTGGTTCGACATGTGCTGTCTTGCAGATCCTTCTCAGCCATTGACGCATACGCTAGGTTATGCGTTACGCGGCGTCATAGAGGCATATCGATTTACGGATAACTCCACTTTTTTGAAGGCCGCCCTTAACACCGCCGACGGGCTGATGGCGGCGATCCGAGACGATGGCTTTCTGCCCGGTCGGCTACATCCGCATTGGCACGGGGCAGTTCCATGGGCGTGCCTTACGGGGAGCGTTCAGATCGCGCACTGTTGGCTTATGCTGTACCAGTTCACAGGCAATGATCGGTACCGGGACGCCGCTTATGCCGCAAATCAGTACGTCCGGCGCACTATGAAGATCGATGGGCCACCCGATACCCGCGGCGCGATCAAAGGGTCGTTCCCAGTCTACGGGGAGTATGGTAGTTACCAGTACCTAAACTGGGCCTGTAAGTTCTTTGTGGACGCGAACATACTCGAGCTGACTATCAGAAGGAAGGAAAATCATGTCCTTTGAATTCTCCGCTGAAACGAATCCCTCGAAAGAACTGCAGATGGAGGTGGAGGCTTTTGCCCCCGCCAATCCTTTCTATACTTCCACGTACATCGAAGCGAGACGCTTATTGGGTTTTCAGCCTTGTGTATTCACCCTGCGTCAGGATGGCCAATTGCGGACCGCTTGCACGGCGTTCATGAAATCCGGTTTCTTGAACCGATCTCTTGAAATCACCTCGCTAGCTTCTATTCCAGATAGTGATGCGTTTTGGGAGGGACTCCAGCAGTTTTGCAGGAAAGTCCGGGTCTCCTATCTGGAGGTAAATAGTTTCGCCTCCACCAGTGTTGATATCCCTTCCTTGCCTGGTGAGATCGAACGCAGAATTCGATGGGAGTACGTGCTTGAGCTCCAGAAGCCTGGCCTGTGGGATCGGCTATCATCCAATCACGTCCGGAACATCAAACGCGGCCGCAGAGCCGGCCTGCAGGTGCGACGTGCTGTGGATGCGTTAGCATGCCGAGAGCATGCCCGTCTGGTAGAGGCGTCGATGAACCGCCGCGAAAGTCGAGGTGAATCGGTACCCGAGGACATCCACGCTCACCGCTTTGTCGCCATTACCCACAGTGGCGCGGGCGAGCTTTTCCAGGTGACTCTCGCCGGCAAAGTGCTGTCATCCCTGCTCGTCCTGCTTGCTGACCAAGGGGCATTTTACAAATCTGCAGGCACCAGCTCCGAAGGCATGGCCTGCGGCGCCTCGCACTTCTTGGTGCACGAGATCGCGAATATCCTTCGAGCGCGATCGATGGAGTTATTCAATCTCGGTGGCACGGCTCAGCTTAACACGGGGCTTGAGCGGTTCAAAGCCGGATTCGGCGCCACAACGGTGAAGCTCGAGGCTGCTCAGTTCTTCCTGGGCCGTAAAGCGCGCAGGAAGTTCGGAACAACAATCCGGTCGTCGCGAGATAATTCTGTCAATATCCTCTAGCATCTGACGGGGCAGACGGAACGAATTGCACATTAGGGTATCCTATCATTTCTTCTTTCTACGACTGTTGAGATGGCACCAGGTGTAACGGTATCAGCGTGAAGAGAGTATTACTCGTAGTATACCATTTTCCTCCCGATGCAGAAGTCGGCGCTCTACGACCTGCCAAGTTCGCCAAATATCTGCCCCACT
>JBHIDG010000413.1:0-2878 GCA_046760025.1 Woeseia sp.
ACGTGTTTCGAGTGATCAGTCTGAATGCGAACGGCATTCGCTCCGCAGCCAGGAAAGGATTCTTCGAATGGATGCACAAACAGTCGGCCGACGTTGTCTGCATTCAGGAAACCAAGGCGCAAGTCCATCAATTGACGGACGAGCGCTTCTCACCCGATAGCTATCACTGCTTTTACGAGGACGCGGTCAAAAAGGGCTACAGCGGGGTGGCCATCTATACCCGCAGGGCACCGGATGATGTCGTTCGCGGTTTCGGCGAAAAGGAGTTCGACGACGAGGGCCGATATCTCGAAGTCCGGCTCGGGGATCTGAGCATCGTGTCGGTGTACCTGCCGTCCGGCTCTTCGGGCGATGAGCGGCAGGCCGCCAAGTTTCGCTTCCTCGACGCCTTCACCCCGCACCTCGAGGCGCTGCAGGGCCGGGAATCCGAATACATCCTGTGCGGTGACTGGAATATCGCCCACAGGGAGATCGATCTGAAGAACTGGAAGGCGAATCAGAAGAACTCGGGGTTCCTCCCCCAAGAGCGGCAGTGGATGGACGAGCTGTTCGGCCCGGTGAACTTCGTGGACGCGTTTCGGGCGGTCAATCCGGAGGCCGATCAATACACCTGGTGGTCGAACCGGGGCCGCGCCTGGGACAACAACGTAGGGTGGCGGCTTGACTACCAGGTCGTCACGCCGGGCCTTAAAGACAAAATTCTTGAGTCAGATATCTACAAGGCAGAGCGGTTTTCCGATCACGCACCGCTGATTATGGATTACGACTGGGCGCTCGCGGACTGATGCAAAAACAGTCCTTCAGGAAAGCGATCCTGAACGGGCGTATGCTGATTTGCGTCTTCACCGGTTTTACATCCGGTTTGCCGCTCTATGTCCTGATCCAATTGGTCCCGGCGTGGTTGCGCGTCGAAGGGGTCGGGCTGGCGGAGATCGGATTCTTCGCGCTGGTGGGTTTTCCGTACACCTGGAAATTTCTGTGGTCGCCCGTCATGGACCGCTACACACTGCCGTTCCTGGGGCGTCGACGCGGGTGGATGCTCGTCACGCAGTTGGCGCTGCTGGTCACGATCGCATCGATGGGGTACATCAAACCGGATCTGTCAATATGGACAGTCGCTTATCTGGCCGCGGCCGTGGCGTTATTCAGCGCCAGTCAGGATATCGTGCTGGACGCGTACCGCCGCGAATTGCTGCCCGACATCGAGTTAGGCTTAGGCAACGCGATTCACGTGCAGACCTACCGCTTGGCCGGACTGGTTCCCGGGTCTCTCGCATTGATTCTCGCTGATCATTTGCCGTGGCATATCGTCTTTGCGGTGGTCGCGTTATTCATGGGCGTGGGCCTGGTACTGACGCTCGTGATCCAGGAAGCCATTGCCGAACCGAGCCCGCCGAAGACGATGTGCGAGGCTGTCGTTGAGCCTTTTCGGGAGTTCATTCAGCGGGAGGGAATCAAATCCGCAGGGCTCGTATTGGCATTCCTGTTCTTGTACAAGCTCGGTGACAATATGGCCACGGCGCTGCAAACACCGTTCTTCGTTGACGTTGGTTTCAGCTTGACTCAGATCGGGCTCATAGCGAAATACGCGTCGCTGATTGCGGTCAGCGTGGGTGGTCTGTCGGGCGGCCTCATCATGGTCAAACTCAGCATCAATCGGGCGCTCTGGTTGTTTGGGGCGGTCCAGGTATTCACCATACTTGGCTTCGCGGCACTCTCGGTAATCGGTGAAAATCCGTGGATGCTCGGTACGGCGGTGGCGCTCGAATACATGGGCGTCGGACTGGGCTCGGCTGCGCTCATCGCATTCATTGCACGCTCGACGAACCGTGCATTTGCGGCAACACAATTCGCTCTGTTTACGGCACTGACCGCAGTACCCAGAACGCTGGCAAATGCAGTGACCGGCGTCATTGTCGAACAAATTGGCTGGACAAATTTTTTTCTGCTTTGCACGGCACTGGCTATACCCGGTATGTTGCTGCTCTTCAAGGTTGCGCCATGGAAGGTGCGTGCAGAGGAAGAGCCGGCAACAAGCGAAACCCGGATGTGACTGAGAAGGAAATAGCTGTCGGCTATTTCGTCGAGCTCGACGATCCCGGCTGCCGCGACTTCCGTATCGGTGACGGCGACTGGCCGTACAAGGGATTCATCGTGCGGCGGGGATACGACGTGTACGCATATCAGAATTACTGTACGCACGTCGGTCACCCGCTGAACTGGAAGCCGGAAAGTTTCCCTACCCGAGACCGTACAAAAATCATTTGCTCGTCTCATGGCGCAGTCTATGAAATCACGACTGGACTGTGTATCGGAGGGCCTTGTCTGGGCAAGAAATTGCGAGCCTTGCCGACAGAGATTCGAGACCGCGTGGTTTACGTCCGCGGACCAAAAATAAATTAGGAGCCTTGCTGGCGGGCGATGGTCTAGTCGGCCTTTTCGAGCATTTCCAGGGGATCATGCCAGCCGAGCGGCAATTCGCCGTTGTCTTTGCCGACATAATCTTCGGGATCCATGTCTACCGATCCGGACCAATCCTCGGGCGCGCCAATTGTTTCGATCAGGAGATTCGGCCAGGTGTCGAAGTCGACTTCGTCGATGGTGCCGTCGAAAAACTGAAGCTCGACAGTGGCATCCTCTTCGTCCACAGCCACAACCTCGAAAATATTACCGTTGGCGCTACGGTACCAGTGCCCGATTAGCGGGTATACGACAGCCATTGCCTTGCCTCTGCGTTGCCTTTACCTCGATCCTGTTCGTCCCTCTCTGATACGTAATCTATAGGTTATCACCAAATACGTGCAAGGCAAATGCGCATCGATTCTAGATGCGATTTGAGCGTAATCGGATAGTCGGTTGATTGTGTTCACTAAATTCG
>JBHIDG010000414.1:0-2878 GCA_046760025.1 Woeseia sp.
GTTGAAGACAGCCGTTTGCTTTTGTCGCAGTCTCCACGGCGATGCCGGCTGTGAGCAGTCTAGGAAACGGCACACCGTCGTCGTACCAGCTCTCATAATCCTGGTGCCAGTCGATCCGTGCTTCGCAGCCAGGCGGTTTGACCGTGATCTTCGAATGCCAGTGGTAGCAGGGTTCGCCCATAAGCGTTTCCGTGGTATCGACCATTCGGGCCATTCTCGGAATCATGCCGATGATGTCGTCACCCAGCTCGATCCAGATACAAATCGGATGGGGCACACCCTTTTCATCGACCATACCGTACATTGCGCCGTTGACGGTCGGGTCCTCCCGGTACGCTGTCAGCAATGGCTCGAGTTCAGCCGCTTCGAAAAAACCGGGAACGCGAACGAAGCCGTCCCGTTCATAGGCGTCAACGTATGACTCGTCTATTCGCGCAGTCATTGTCTGAAAATCCAGAACAATAAGCTCAGTAGCGCACTGACGATGATCATGGTGACGATCGGTATGTATATTTTGACATTCGGTTTGTCGATCAGGATATCGCCGGGCAAGCGGCCTAGCGGAAGCTGACTCAGCCATGGCCAGGCCAGGCCGACGAGGATGATCAGGACGCCGATGATGATCAGAACGCGCTGCATCGTTTCAGTCCCGCTTGAAATGGTCCTCGAGCACCTGGGCGACACAGCAGGTGAGGCGCTTTCCCGTGGCGATATGCAGGAACTCGTTCGGTCCGTGGGCGTTCGAGTTGGGCCCCAGCAGCCCGGTCACGAGGAACTGCGCCTGCGGAAACTTCTCGCCCAGCATGCCCATGAACGGAATCGTGCCGCCGGTGCCCATGTACATCGAGGGTCTGTCGAAGAAATCCCGGGATGCGTGCTGCATCGAAGCTTCCAGCCATCCTGCAACCGGTGGGGCACTCCATCCCCCCATGGTCGATTCCACCTCGAAATGGACTTCCGACAAAGGCGGCGTATCCGCCTCGAGGGCATTCTTGACTGATTCCGCCGCCCCGTCCGCATCGCAGGTGGGCGGCAATCGGAATGACAGTTTCAGTGTCGTGCCGGGCAGCAAGACGTTGCCTGCGTTGACCAGCGCCGGCAGGCCGTCGGCACCGGTAACGGTCAGTGCGGGCCGCCAGGTGTTGTTGAGAAGGAGGTCGTACGGGGACTCGGCAGGTAGAGGGTCCGCGACGGCCCAGGGATACTTGAGATAGACCGAATCATCGAGCACCTCGGCCGCCAGTTTGGCCTGCTCCGTACATTGTTCCGGAATATCGACGTACAGATCGTCGAGCAGGATCTTGCCGTTCGACTCGTCTTCGATGCGGCTGAGTAGTTGGCGCAATACCCTGAAGCTGGAGGGCACGACACCTCCCGCGCCGCCGGAATGCACACCTTCGGTCAGAACATCGGCGTGCAGGTTGCCGGTCAGATTGCCGCGCAGCGAAGTCGTGCACCAGAACTGATCGTAATTGCCGCATTCCGCGTCGAGGCAAACGACCAGGCCGGGTGTGCCGATGCGATCCTCGAGCTTCTCGATGTAATAGGGCAGATCGAAACTGCCGCTTTCTTCGCAGCCCTCGATGAGCACGACGCAATGTGCGTGATCGATTCCCTGCTCCTGTAGTGCGCGTATTGCGGTCAACGATCCGAACACGGCATAACCGTCGTCGGCGCCGCCTCGGCCATACAGTTTTCCGTCCCTGATAACCGGCTCCCAGGGATCCAGGTCGACATCCCAACCCGTGAACTCCGGTTGCTTGTCGTAATGGCCGTATAACAGCACGACGTCGTCAGATGCGCCGGGAATGTCGATGAACAGAAGTGGTGTGCGGCCGTCGATCCGGACGACCTCAATCTGCATGCCCTCGATCGGCTGGCTTCTGCACCACCCTTCGAACATGGTCACCGCTCGTTCCATGTAGCCGTGCTTCTCCCAGTCGGGATCGAAGGCCGGCGACTTGTTGGGAACTTTTATGTACTGGCAGAGCTCGGGAATGATCGAGTCGTCCCAGGTCTTATCGACGAATGTTTTTGTCTTACTGATATCCATTGGTTGTCTTGTCAATAACGCAGTTGCGGCGTCTTGTCGGGATGCCGGCCGGAGCGTGTCATGTCGAGCAATCCCCATACGGGCCATATGATGTCGACGTGACGCGGATGTTTGCCTCCCATCGGCGTCCAGAGGAGTTCGGACGACCAGAAGTGATGAATGCGATCGCCTTTCTTTTCGAATGCGTTCATGACGGGCATAAGGGATTGTGTGTCGCCCGGTTGTGCAAGGTAGTCCTGCGCATAATCATTATGCTGGCACGACAGCAGCCTCAGGTCTCGCCATTCGCGTTTTCCGGCGATCTCGTAGAGCTGCGCCGGCGTTGCCGTGCCGACAACCGCGAGCTCGACCTGTTGCCGGACGTGACGGCTGGCAGCGTTGATGGCATCGATGACCGATGTGCAGGACGGACAGGAAGCGCCCCAGTCGGGCCCGTACATATAGCTGTAGACGAGGAGGTCGGTCTTGTCGCCGAACAGCTCGGAGATGCGCATCCGGCGCGTCTGGCCATCCGAGAGGTCGATTTCCTCGAACTCGTAGTCCTCTTTGAGTTCGCCGCCCGGCGGAAGGTCGCGGCGCAATGCCGCCACGCGCTCGAGCTGTTTCCGGAGAGCCTGTTCTTCGGCAAGCAGCTCGTTCCTCGCCGAGCGGTATTCCGGCGACTCATCAGGCAAATGCTTGTCGTGCATATTTGTCGCTGCCACTGTTCGTACCTTGTTTTTTGTCGAATGAGGATAGCAGAGCAGCCGCGCGATTGCGGACGATTGCGTGGCGTGGCCGGGCGCCCTGCTAGGGCGGATACGTATAACTCGCCTGCAGCCCCAG
>JBHIDG010000415.1:0-2869 GCA_046760025.1 Woeseia sp.
GATTTCCAGGTAGTCATCCATGCCGTACTTGGACCCTTCCCGACCCTGTCCGGACTCCTTGACGCCTCCGAACGGCGCCATCTCGTTGGATATGATGCCTTCGTTGACGCCGACGATCCCGTATTCGAGCGCTTCACCGACACGCCAGATCCGACCGATATCACGGGCATAGAAGTAACAGGCGAGACCCACCTCGGTGTCGTTGGCCATTGCGATCGCCTCCTCCTCGGTCCTGAATTTGAACAGCGGTGCGACCGGGCCGAATATTTCCTCCCTGAACACGCGCATGTCATTGCTGACGTTGGTTAGAACCGTCGGCTCGACGAAACAGGCGCCGAGATCGGAACGTTGACCGCCGGCTGCCACATTAGCGCCTTTGCTGACCGCATCGTCAACGAATGACAACACGTCGTTGGCCGCTTTTTCGTTGATCAGGGGACCTATCGAGACACCCTTCGCAGTGCCATCCCCCATTTGCAGTCCGGCTGCCGCGGCCATGAGTTTTTCGGTGAATTCATCGTAGACGCTTTCCTGAACGAGAATGCGATTTGCGCAGACGCAGGTCTGACCTGCGTTCCTGAACTTGCAGATGATCGCTCCGGCGACCGCGGCATCCAAATCGGCGTCTTCGAACACGATAAACGGTGCATTTCCGCCGAGTTCCATGGACGTACGCTTAACGGTCGCAGCACAAGCCGCCATCAGTTTTTTGCCCACGGCTGTCGACCCGGTAAACGTCAACTTTCGAACCACGGGATTGGAAGTCAGTTCCTCCCCGATTTCCGAGGTGCGGCCCGTGACGATATTGATGACCCCCGCCGGAATGCCGGCGCGTACGGCCAGCTCGGCAAACGCGTAAGCCGACAGGGGCGTCGCGTTCGCCGGCTTGCAGACTACGGTACAACCCGCTGCCAGCGCCGGGGCGATCTTGCGCGTCAGCATCGCGTTGGGGAAATTCCACGGCGTTATGCAGGCGACGACGCCGACCGGCTGTTTGATGCAGACGATTCGCCTGTCTTTGGACGGTTCCGGGATCGTATCGCCATAGACGCGTTTCGCTTCTTCGGCGAACCACTCGATGTAACTCGCGCCGTAGGCAATCTCGCCGCGTGCCTCTGCCAAGGGCTTGCCTTGCTCCGCGGTCATGATCTGCGCCAGGTCTTCGCGGGACTCCATCATCAGATTGAACCACTTGCGCATCATGCCCGAGCGCTCTTTAGCCGTCGTCTGGCGCCAGGCCAGCTGGGCAGCTTCGGCAGCCTCGACTGCGCGCCGAGTTTCCGCCGTTCCGCATTTGGCGACTTCCGCGATGACCTCGCCGTTAGCCGGGTTCGTGACAGCCAGTGTTTCGCCACCATCGGCGTCTACCCACTCGCCGTCGATCAGTGCCTGCGTCTTCAACAGAGCCTTATCGGCGATCTGCATGCTCATGATCTGCTGCTCCTGCGGATTTCTGTATCGATTAGTATCCAGAGGAGCATAGATGCATTCGAATACTCCTTCAATCGGGTTCCTGGCACTGATTGGTTCGACCTTTGCTGTATTCGTCCAGCATCCGCTTGCAGAGAAACAGCACGCTCGGACCAAACACCGTCCCTATGGATGACGGGGCACTCAGATCGCTTCACCGCGATCGACATTGTGATATGCATCACAAATCCCTACTTCCATGCAGCGGACTGCCCGTAATCTGTGACGATATCGGCGGCAGTCCCGCGCCTGCTGATACATCGTTCTTTCTTTGGCGATTGATTCCGTAATGGGGCGAAATATGCGGTTACCAGAGTCGATTCATGAAAGCCTGCCTTACGGGTACGTTATCGCCGGCGCCCTGTTCAATGCCGGAACCATTTATGTCGGCCTGCATGCACCCGGAGCACCTTATTATCTCGCCGTCGGTATGCTGTGTACATTGTACGGACTTGCCGTTTTCTACGGGCGAGAGGCGCATCGCCGGCACGCGGGCTCCAACCACCACTTCGCAAGCGACAATTGACGCGTATCCCGTCTACGGCAACCTGTGACTCCTCCGCTCCGCGTGAGTCCTGCGCCACATCAAATTGAAAAGGACTTCCTCAGATAGTAAAAAAAAGGGGCATCGAGTGGCGGAATAGCGAATGCTAATCGCTAAGTTCACCACGCGTTGCGTCACGCTGCAACCTTTCGAGAACTTCATTCCAACGAGGGTCCTCGTGAAGATTCTTGAGGAAAGGTGAGTATTTGACCTGCGAGTAGGATGCGAGCGTCTTGTTCAACCACTCAAAGGCTTTGTCTGTTTCACCACGGTACGCATATGCATCTGCGAGCAGTAGGGGGACACCGATGTTTTTGAAGGCCGCGAGCCGGGTCATTGCGGCATCCGACTCGTCCATCATACCCAGCTCCTGATAGATTACCGTCAAGGCAAATTCCTTGTGCTGAATTTCCTCGAGGGGCAGGACAATCTCGAGTGCATTCTGATACTGGCCGCGCAGGAAATGAATGATGGCCAGATTGAATTGCCAGGGGAATACCTTTGGGCTGAGATCGATCGCTTTTTTGGTTTCCTTCTCGGCTTCATCCAGGCGCCCGGCCAGAATTTGAAAATGTCCGATACCGCCGGGATATGTTGACGATAACGGATCAATGAACTCGGCTCTTTTTAACAGGTCGATCGCCTCGTCCATATACCCTTGCTTGCCAGATAACGATGCCAATGCTACCAGCACACGCGGTTCGTTTGGATCGAGCGCCACGGCCTGCTCATATTTTTTTCGAGCGGCTTCCGATTTTGACTCTCGCTCCAGAACCTGTCCCAGACGAACATGCGCAATGGCTAGCCCGGATATTGCACCAATAAAAACGGCGAACCCGTAATTTCCTTTATAAT
>JBHIDG010000416.1:0-2866 GCA_046760025.1 Woeseia sp.
CATTGCTGATGATCAGGTTCTGATTCGGCGTGAGCCTGAAATCGCCCTTGTGCAGCCGCGCGATCTTTCCGAGGCCGGTCATCAATAACCGATCCCCGATGTCCCGGATGCGGCCATTTTGCACGAACAGTGTGTAATGCCAGCGACCGTCCGTCGATTGCTGCCAGCCGTAAATATCGCCGTTGCCGACGAACGCGAACGGACGCGGTTCCCCGAGCCGCCAACCCAGGCGACGCTCGACTTCGGCCCTGAACCAGTCGAGACCGCGATCGTCGATGGTGTATTTCAGGCGCGCATGCTTGCGATTCGCGCGGTCACCGTAATCTCGCTGAGTGGTGACGACGGCCTCGGCCACGGCGTTGACCTGTTCCGCCGCGCAAAATCCCATGACATCGGCAAGCCGCGGATAGGTCTCGGTCTCGCCGTGGCTCATGCCCATGCCGCCCCCGACCGTGACGTTGAATCCGAGGAGACCACCATTTTCCGTAATCGCAATGAATCCAAGGTCTTGCGCGTATACGTCTACATCGTTCTGCGGCGGCACCACGAACGCTGTCTTGAACTTGCGTGGCAGGTAGGTATCACCGTAAATCGGCTCGTCCTCGGATTCCGAATCCCGCAGTTTCTTGCCGTCCAGCCAGATCTCGTGATAGGCACCCGTCGCCGGGGTCAAAATTTCACTCAGCGACTCCGCATGTCCCTGCACCTGTCGATGCACCTCCGACACGGGCGGCATCGGCGAACACATGACATTTCGATTCACGTCACCGCATGCCGCCAGCGTATCCATCATCGCCCGATTGATGCCCCGGATGGCGGGCTTGAGGTCGCCCTTGATGACACCGTGAAGCTGAAACGCCTGTCGCGTCGTTAGCCGAATCGTCCCGTTCGCCCGTGTTCTCGCGATCTCGTCCATATTCAACCACTGCCCGGTCGTGCACACGCCGCCCGGCACCCGAGCACGGATCATGAAACTGTATGCCGGTTCGAGACGCTGTCTTTTTCGCTCGTTGCGGACGTCGCGGTCGTCCTGTTGGTAGATCCCATGGAATTTCGACAGCTGCGTGTCGTCCTCGGCGATCGCGCCCGTAATTGGATCGGCGAGGCTTTCGATGAGCGTGCCGCGCAGGTGACGACTTCGTGCTTTGATGTTCTCAATAGACATCGCGCTGATACCGTCCTGCCCTGCGCAGGTCTTTCAGATACGCCTCGGCAGAGTCGCAATCGAAACCACCATGGGACATCAGGACCTCGGCGAGCGCAGTGTGGACGTCGCCGGCCATGTATCTGGCGTCCCCGCAGACATAAATTGCCGCGCCCTGCCGCAGCCACTCGTGGAATTCGGCGCCGTGTTCGGCGATGCGGTGCTGTACGTAGACCTTACTCGCCTGGTCGCGCGAGAACGCAACGTCCATCCGATGCAATGCACCTCGCTTCAGGAAGCGTTGCCATTCGAGCTGGTAAAGGAAGTCGCTGTGAAATGTCCGGTTACCGAAGATGAGCCAGTTTCTGCCGGTCGCCCCGAGTTCCGCGCGGTGCTCGACGAAAGCCCTGAACGGCGCGACACCGGTGCCGGGTCCGATCATGATTACCGGCGTGTCGCCGTCCGCGGGCAAACGGAACCTCGGATTGGGCTCTACGAAGACCGATACCCTGTCTCCCTCGCTTATCCGATCGGCCAGCATGGTGGACGCAGCGCCCCAGTGTTCCGTGCCGAAAGCCTCGTAGTTCAAGGACGCGACCGTCAGGTGAACCTCGTCCGGGTTCGCCAGCGGACTCGACGCGATGGAATATGACCGCGGCACGAGCTTTCTCAGGGAAGCGGCGAATTCGGCCGCGCCGACCACGACGGGGTACTCCCGAACGATATCTATGATCTGTCGATTCTCGAGGTAATCGGACAACGCGGCCCGATGGTCCGGTTCGAGCAGGTCCGCGAGGTCCTGCGATTGCGTGAACGCCGCATACGATTCGAGGAATCCGAGACTCGGCGTAGTGATTTCGAGTTCGCTGCGAAATGCGTCTTCGAGTTTGAAGATCGCGTCATTGATCCCGACTTCTTCATCGCCCGACAGCGCCAGCTCTTCGAGCAGCTCTTCGATCAGGGGTGGCGGATTGTCCGGGATGACCGCCAGTGAGTCTCCGGGCTCATAGCTGATTCCCGAGCCCTCGAGGGACAGTTCGATATGACGGACATCTCTTGTCGATTTCGCGCCGGTGATCTTCTGGTTCGTGAGGACTTCCGCCTCGAACGGATGACGTCTGTTGTAGACAACCGGCGACTTTACGGCATGCAGCCGTGGGACTTCCGACACACTCTGCCGGTCGCGCGGAAGTGCTTCCAGAACGGCCCGGGCCCAGGCCACGGCCGCATCATCGTAGTCGAGATCGCATTCCACCGTCGGCACGAATCTGCTGGCGCCGAGTTCGCTCAGCCGGGCATCGAGCTCCCGGCCGGTCCGGCAGAAGTTGACGTAGCTGCTGTCGCCCAGGGCGAGTACGGAATACTTCAGATTCACGAGTTCCGGCGCTTTGGAAGAAAGCAGATACTCGTGGAAGAGTTCGGCGTCGTCCGGAGGATCACCCTCGCCATGTGTGCTGACGACGAGGCTCAGCAGTGTTTCCCTCTTGATATTTGCCGGCTTGTAATCTGCAAGGCTCGAGAGCTTGACGGCGATGCCTCGACTCGAGGCTTCCTGCCGCAGCTGTTCGGCGATTCCGCGACCATTGCCTGTCTGCGAGCCATACAGGATAGTCATCGCATTTGACGGGTCTGGCGCCGGAGGGGAAACGGGCGATATGCCCGTCTCGTTCCGGGCCGCGAGCCCGGCAACGTAGCCACTAACCCACTGCAACTGGTCCGGCG
>JBHIDG010000417.1:0-2844 GCA_046760025.1 Woeseia sp.
GATTGATCAAGAGAGGGCCGCCAGGAATGTCTGCAGCAGTGCTGTTGGCTGGTCTGCTACGCTCCCGTCTTGGCCCATTCCGTTGAGCCCCATAGAGGCGGAAGAGACCATGAATCCGTTGACGATAGCCTGAAAGGCCTTTTGCCCTTTATCTCGCCGGCGTGTCGTGACTGACGGTTCAGTGAAAAGCGCGATGGCGCCCACCACGACAAAGGATGCGATGAACGGTGTCCATTGAGTGGCGAAGAACTTGTCAAGATTGCTCAAGACAGTCCAGGCGGTCACGACGATCGCGGTCGCTCCACCAAACGACATGATCGTTGCCCAGGAATAGAATTGCTTTCCCGCGCTTGCCATGGTCCCGTCTTTCTTGCCGGTCGTGGCTTCGGGTTTCGGATCGCTCGTTTTCCCGGTTGGCAGGGTGGTCATGACAGTTGCCTCCTTTGTTTTGAGACCGGAAGCTCGTAGGCGCCCCGTCAAGATGAACAACCGAGGCGCACTGCCAGCGTTGCGGCGCCGGTCTCGATCCCGTAGGGCCCCTGCAAGGGTCCCCTTGATGACTCTGGAAACGAAAACGTCTCACCCCGGAGGCTCCCTCGAAGGCCGGAGATGACTGCCTGTCTTGTTGATTTTTGTTAGCCCCAGACTGAGGAAGTCGAGATTTCCCGGATGGCATCTCCAGCTGGCGGAAAACGGTAGCACATATGGGTGTTGAAGGCGACTCAGGTCTTGGTTCGCACGTTGCATGGCAATCTCCTCGGTTTGTTGGCCGATTTTGCAGCTGAACGGCCGGTGCGCCGCCAATCTCGTGATGAGAGGGCACACTTCAACACTCACGAGGGCATTGACACGTTAACGGCTGACTGATCGCAGGCTTCGCGATAGCGTCAGCGTATGCAACAGCTCTCATATCGCCGTCATCGCTTTCCGCCCCTGATCATCCAGCATGCAGTCTGGCTCTACCTGCGATTCACGCTCAGCTATCGGGACGTCGAGGAATTACTAACGGAACGAGGGACCGACGTCTCCAACGAGACGATCCGGCGGTGGGTGCTGAAGTTTGGACGCCTCTATGCCCAGCGGCTTCGAAGGTCGAGGCCGAAACCCGATGATCGATGGCACCTCGACGAGATGTTTATTTCGATTCGAGGAAAGCGGATGTACCTGTGGCGTGCTGTGGACAGCGAAGGTGAGGTTCTTGACTTCTTGATCCAGTCCAGGCGTGACAAGGCTGCCGCGTTGAAGTTGATGCCCAAGCTCCTGAAGACACACGGCTTCGCACCACGGGTTGTCGTCACGGACAAACTGCGATCCTACGCTTCGGCATTCAGGGAACTTCAACTGTCAGCGCGGCATGAGCAGGGGCTCAGGAAGAACAATCGGGCCGAGAACTCTCATCAGCCTGTCCGACGACGAGAGCGAAATATGCAGCGCTTCAAGTCCGCCGGATCAGCTCAGCGCTTTCTCTCCATCCACGCCGCCGTCTACAACAACTTCAACATCCAACGTCACCTGATTTCCCGATCCACACTCCGCACCTTCCGGGCAGAAGCAATGCGGAGCTGGCACGGTGCCGTCGCAATCTGATCTGCTCTTGATCGCTGAATGCTTCGTGCGGCTGCACAAGTTAACGTGTCAGTGCCGCCCGAAGCCTTAGAAGAATACAGGTTTTGAGAAGCGACAGCCGCCGAGCGCTTGCGATCAGATCACCTCTAGCCGGCGAAAGCCGAAAACGTCGGCGTTCACGGTGATGAAATCGGCGTCCTTCCCGGCCAGCATACGCCGCCGGAGGCGTGACCTGCTCGGCCGAATATCCAGGTTGTCGACAAACAGGGCCGGTCTCCCCGCCTCGATCCAATACAGGAACTCCTGCAGGCCGCCTTGGTCCGTTTCGAGCTCAATTGTGATCGTGATCTGCTGCATCTTGCCGACCGTTTCCGCCTTCAATACCTCCGTGCGCACGAGTTCACTGCCGCTCTTCGCGGCCGCCGCCTGAACCCGTTCCTGCAGCGCGGAGGCCGCCATTGCCTTACTCGAACCCGACAACAGATCATCGTCGAGTTCCCAGGGCGCCGATGGATCCTGCAGTTGGGCGGCGCGCTGCCGACGTACGAACTTCTCCTGGGCGACCAACAGCTTTTGCTCCAATTTTAGGGGCGCGGCACTCAGCTGTTGCGCGATGCCGGCCTCGGCCAAGCGTGCCACCCAAGGTTTGGGGGATCGGCCAGCCGATGGATCGTGTAGCAACACCACGTCTCTCACGTCCCGCTGAACCAACACGATCGAGTCGGGCAAGATTTGTTCGACGCGCCAGTCCCGCATCGTTTCTCCCTCAAGGACGCGATAGGTCTCCGTGCCGGCAAGGTCCTCGACAAGGGCGTAACGGCCCTCGGCCGAGATGATGACCCCGGTCAGACTGAACTGTCCGGTTTTGATCTCGCGACGCGCCGCGGCGTCTTTTGTCGCATCGGGCGGGGGCGGTGGGCGCCGGGTTGGCGAAAAAAGCGGCCGCTCGACGATCTCGGCGAACGCGCCCCGCGGCGGCATCGTGAATGGCTCGGCCGGTATCACGTCCACCACCGGCATCGTCGAATAGCCGCCATTCGGCACGGCGCGCACGGCGAGGCCTGGGTCGCGCAGCTGTTGCGATATCCACCAGATCAGGCCCGCCGACGTGAGCGCCAGCAAAACCGTCAGTCGATTTATCGGCCGGGACCGTGGCATCGGCTTATCGCCCGATTGCGCTATTCGATGATGTCGGCCTGCTTGGCAAGAATAGCACGTCCGGCCGCCCCTGGCTTCCTTCTCCTTGTCGATGGCGACTCGTCCGCGCGAACGGTTCGG
>JBHIDG010000418.1:0-2828 GCA_046760025.1 Woeseia sp.
CTCTGGGAACCAAATCCGGCGCATATCGCAGACAAAAAGGGGTCAGAGCCCATTTCCGAGGAAAAAGGGCTCTGACCCCGTTTTGTTAGTCCTCTTTGGCGGGCATGGAGATCAGCGCTTCGCCGTCCTCGCCGGTCGTGAGTTCGCCATTCAGCTGCGGTACGGGCCTTTGGCTTCCGACCTGAATGGGAATCGCCATCGCCTTCGCCATCCTGCCGATGTCGGTCTGGATCTCTGCCGACACGTTCAGGAACAGCCGGCCTTCGCGCTGCGGGATGACCGTGACCTGTTCGGATGAAAATGACTGGTCTGCGACCGGAACGACGGACACGGTTTCCGCCTGTGCATCGGAAAACATCAGGCTGGTCGAGTCGATGATGCGATAGTTGACCGTTATAGCCTGATCGAGCGTAGACGACACTTTCACATTGATCGACAGCGGGATCCCGACCAGCGGTGTCCCCATGATCTCGTAGTCGATGCGGATCGGCGCCGACGGTTTGCCCCCTGATGCCCGCGCTGCATCGGCGGACGCCTTCGGTTTGTCACCCACGGCGGCGGCGGTCGTCGCACCGGCGCTTTCGCTGCCGCCCCCGGCCACATCGTCGCTCCCGCTCTGACAAGAAGTCGCGAGCAAGACTGCGGCCAGCCAAAGGTTTGTTACAAGTACTCGGTTCATTTTTTTCACCAGCCGTTCGTTACGGGTTTATTGTGACATCAAAGCAGGTGCGGGAGGGATAGTTGGCCGGCGACATGTCGTCCTCGTAACGGAATTCGTGCAGGTCGATGACATAGTCGCCTGCCGCAACCACGTTGGGCGTCGTGAAGATCTCCTGGTTGGCATCACCGCTCAAACCCTGAATCACGGGAGGATTACCGACCACGCGATTTTGTATCTGCCCGTTCAGGTAGTAGCGCAGGTCCGGATCGCTCTGATCGTGAACATCTGCCGGATCGTCGGGATTCGGCATGGCCGTCGTGGTGATGACGGTAAAAGTCAGCGGCGACGGATTCGTAACCGTCATGCGCAGGAAACGATGCGTCGACAATTTGTTGCCGTCGAAGTTGCCGTCGAATTGCTCGTTACTACAGATTGGGATCGTCGAACCATCCGGCACGATGGTCGTGTGGACCGGCAGCACGTCCGGCACGCCGCCGTGATCGTTGGCTTCGTTGCTGCCATGGATGTCCATCCCGGGGCCGGTGATGTTGTGATCGCCGAGCAGGGTATTGATGAACGCAGCCTGTGCCGGGTTTTGCAGCTTCAGTTGGGCCGCGAACGAGAAAATGCTCGTGAACGCGGGAGAACCGACCTGGGTACCCGTCAGGACGTCGTAAATGGGCCCGAAGCCCAGGCTGCCGGTGTCCAGGCCATCGTTGCGGGTATCCCAGAGGTCATACAGCAGATTCATAACGGAGATCTCGTTGTACCAGCCTTCGGTGCCGATGCGGCCGTTCTCGATGTCTATTCTGAGTTGCCGGATACCTTGCCCGGGCCCACCGGTATCGCAGTAAATGGCGTTGTTGAGCCCGATGCCCGAGAAGGCGGTCGCCCAGCCCTCGCCGAAAGCCAACCGCATGTCCAGCGAGTCGCCCAGGCCGTGCGGACCCCCGATGCTGTCGGAACGCGAGAAGTTGTCCTCGAAGTAATGGCCCCATTCGTGCACCACCACGTGATCGTCGAACTCCTCGGTGTCGTCGTCCTCCTTGCCCAGCAGGAACAGCTTGTCGCCGGCATAAAACGAGTTTCCGATCTCGCCGCTGGCAACATTTTCGTCGAACGTGCCCGCGCCCTGCACGGTCGAGTTGTTGATACTCCAGAACGCATCCAGCGGCGGGAAGTTCGCTTGCGGATCGACCGCCAGAACGGCCGACATACCGCTGTAAATCGCGTCCAGGATCGCAAAGGGCGCGGCGGCGCGGGGGCCGGTGTAACCGGACCCGCCCCAGCCGGTGGCTGCCGTCAGGTTATGAATCGAGTCGCTGACGCCGGAATCGAACGCTGCGCCGTCGAGCACGTAGAGTGGGCGTTGCGCGAGTGGCGAGCCGGTGTTGACCGTGTTGTCCCGGACCTCGACATCCCACGACGGGATCGCTCCGCTCCTGATGAGCTCGGCGCGCACACGCAGGAACACCATCGTGTTCGGACTGATCGTCAACGCGTAATCGCCGAGGTCGTTGGACACCGTCGAGTCGATGACCGCCCGGGTGCCTGCGTCGACCACCTGCACGGTCGCCTGCCGTATCGGCCGCGGCGGCTGGTTTGCGCCGTAATTCAACCCGGCGCAGTTGGGGTGCGGGGGCACGAATTGATAGCGGACCTTGCCCGAGATCGTCACCGTCGGCGGCGGCTCCTCCACGGTCACGTTGGTCGTGTCGCTGGAATTGCCCCCGTTGCCGTCGCTGACGGACAGCTGAAAGGTCAGCAGCTCGGGCGCGCCCGGCGCCACGTCCGGGGCGACGAAATTCGCGGTCGCCGCATTGGCATTGTTGAGGGTCACCGTCCGGCCGGCCGTCTGCGTCCAGGCGTAGCTCAGCGTCTGGCCGGAATCGGGATCGGTGGCGCTACCCGCTAGAATCACGGTGGTCAGCTCGGCGACGATCTGGTCCGCGCCGGCATTCGCCACCGGAGGCCTGTTGGTCACGCCGCCCGTGCCCGCAGTCCGATTGCCGCCGCCGCATGCCGACAGCGCAAGCGTCAGGCCCAACAGGGCCGGTAGAAGCGGTCTCAACAATATCCGCGAGCCGCGTTTCTGCGGCCACTGGCCTCGGCGGCGCGGCGCGCGCCGCGGCCCAAACGGGAGGGGCGTGACAAGCCGGGCCCCAAC